>JANTHA010000105.1 GCA_024762625.1 Thiotrichaceae bacterium | reverse complement strand
TTTTGCTGTAATTTTTAATCTCTTTTAATGTGGGGATGTGTAATACAGCGCCTTTTCTGAGTTTGTTTATATCGTTATTTACAAAGGCGGCCGGGTTGCTCAAATGAATGGCTGTCATCATTTTTGCTACAGATACTTCACCGGTAGTCAAACGTTGAGCAATTAGAGACAGTGAATCGCCTGTCCTTACAACATAGCGGGTCGGGCTTTTACTGCTTAGTCTGGGCGAAGAATAAGCGCTTAACAGTAAATTGCCTTGTATTTTTTCTAGTTCGATTGCTGCATCGGATAAGGCTTTCAAGTCAGTCGTTTCTGACGCTGGCGTCTGTTTTTCCACATCTGTAACGGAATCTCTAGTGACATGCTTAGTCGCCTGCTCTGTTTGCGCATCAACAATCTTTGCCATTTCAGCCAGAGTTTTATCGTTCGCATCAAGATCACTATCTAGGCTGACTGATTCGATTGAAGTGGAAGCCTGATAGCTGGGTGGATCAAGCAGCGCGGTATAATCCTGATAAAGCGTTCCTTCAGAGCTTTGCACTTCAAGCACAAAATTAAGAAATGGAGTCTGAATCGGCTGATTGGAGCTAACGACTATCACCGGCTTGTAATTTCTGGAGCCTATGCGAAATTTAAGATAATTCAGAATAGGCAATTTTTCCGCACCGATTTTTTCAAAGATAGAGGGGGGCGCTAGCTTGACTTTCAGATTTCGGGTTTGTTCGCCATTGCTAAGCAGAATAGGAATGATGGCCTTAAATGGCTCGTTCAAATACGACTTCGATTGAATTTCCCCCAGGCTCAAACCTATTAGTTGATTTGGCAAATTTTTTGCTGCGCTAATGGAGGGAGTGGCAAACGCCATGCAAACAGCAAGAACCAATGCTTTTTTCTTCACGCTTTTACCCTTATTTTTATTATTCGGAACGCACTTGCTCGCTTGGATGCAATGCGTCCGCCTGATTATATCGGGATGGATTTGCGAAATCGCTTACTCCACCACTGTCTATAAACTAATATAGTTTCCGATGCCGCGCTATTTTTTTTCGATGAATGGCGGCTGAATAGGCTTCTTTATTTTTATGAATACGATTTAAAGCGCTAATTGTTGTCCAGGCTCAAATGCTATGTGCTTGTTTTAACAGAGGGTATTATTTTTATAGTGAAGTCTCCTGTTAGATATTACCGCTTGTTATTTTAAAAAACGGATTTTACTCGTTTAACATTATTTAGCTTGAAAACCTTGTCATGAACAGCCTGAAGAAAGCGCAGTGTAGTTAATTAAAATTCCGCTGTGATTTTCAGCCAGGCTGTGCGACCGGGTTCATTGACCTTGATTGCCTGTATATCAAGTAAATTGGAACGGCTGGCATGTTCCGCATAGGTTTTGTCAAAGATATTATCAATGCCTGCGCGCAAGCTAAAGGTATTATTGATACGATAATTACCATATAAATCCAGCGCACCATGGCCTGCGGTTTCGCCAACTTCCTGTTTGCTCAATGTGTCAATCCGATCCTGACGCTCGGCAAAATTGACTCTTGCGCCCAATCCCCATTTTGCTGCGCTGTAGTCAAGTTGCAATTTGCCATTCAAAGGCGGGGTCTGGGCAATGGGACGATCATCCGTGGTATTTGTGGCGCGTACGAACGCGAGGCTACTGGTTAAATCAAGCTTTTTAGTAAGCGCGATTTTACCTTCCAGTTCCAGTCCGTAGAGGTCTGCATCAACATTGCGATAAATATCGGCGCCATCTGATTTCAGGATGCCAGCCTGCCCGCGTGCTGCGTCGCGCAGAATATAGTCATTCACCTTGTCATAAAAAAGAACAGCGCTCAGATTTAATTTGTCAGTATTTTTAGACAGCCCAACGTCAAATTGATGGTGTTTTTCAGGCTTGATATCCGGGTTGCCGATCCAGCGATTTTTAAGCGTAGTGTTCTGTGCGGCGGGGGGAGCAATGCCCGGAACGGGCAACCATTTATTCATGCCGCGCTCGGTTGCGTCGGCTGTCCTGACGCTACGGCTTAATCCGCTGAAGAATGATAGTCCTTTACCCAGTTTTTGCTCATAGCGAAGCAATGCGCCCAGATTGGTTTCGTCCTTATCATCGGCTTTGGCACCGTAGTATTCGGCATAGGATTGATTGGCCGAATGACCGCCGGCAGGCATCATCCCGACTTTTTTATCCGCCTTGTCGGCTGATACATCAACCTGATCTATACGTAGGCCATAGGTAAGTTTTTTCTTGCTTGATAAGGCGGCGCTTGCTTCGGCAAATAAACCTAACTGTTGAATCGTTATATCAGGCCACATCAGCGTAATGGGTACTGCTTTGCCGCTATCCAGGTTATTTAGTTCGGCATCGCGGTGGTTGCGCTGTAGATCAACGCCGTATTCCCATTTTGTTTTGTTACGGCTTGAATTTAGAACAATTCTGCCACCTGATGTTAATGACGTGGTAGGCGTTTCGCGCTTCATATCCTGGCCTGCCTTTGGATGCCACGCCATGTATTTGGGCGGATTTCTCAGGCTGAAATTATTCATCACATGATCAACATCGCTGAGATAGGCTTCCGCCTTGATGCTGTCAACTTTGTCTGTTGCCGGTTTGTCCAGATAACGCAGACGGAAAATATCGCCGTCTTCAGTCGGACTATCCATGCCTGCACCGGGATAAAGCGCATCAGAAAATGAATTATTTTCATAACTGAATTCATACAGGCGGTCTTCTTTAGGCGTTAATCCGACAATAATTCCAGCCTGTTTGTGGTCGTAGGAAGAACGCACTTCACGGCCATCGCCATCTTCATAATTTTGCGCCTTTTTTAGCTCGCCTATGTTGCGAATATAGCCTTTGTTATTGGAGCCGACGATATCTGCAAGTACATCATGCTCAATGGCGTTATCGCTTCCCAGAGCGCTGATTCGCCCGTGTACGCCCTTGTCTTGCGCCAGATCCCGGGTGTCGCGTTCAAACAATACCGTGCCGCCGGTGCCGCCAGCGCCGTAAATCAGGCTTTGAACGCCTTTCAGTACCGTCACGTTTTCGTAAGTATCAAGAGCCGCCCAGCTTGCGGGCGGATCCATGCGGTTGGGACAGCCGCCATGAATGTAAGCGCCATCCAGTAAAATATTCAAACGGGTCTGAGACTGACCACGAATGATCGGCTCAAGCCCTCTGCCGCCGAAACGGCTCATTGAGACGCCATTAATCTGGGTCAGAAATTCGCCGCCATCCGAACTGCTTGGGCTGACGCGGTTATAGCTCTCCGGCTCTGAAGCATTCGGATTAATATCAAGCGTATCCAGCACAAATATGCTTTCCAGTTCCTCGGCCGGAGCGACAGAAGCAAGCGCCAATAATGAAATGGAAATAACAGGAAGGAGTTTATTATTCATCGTATTTACCTATATTTTACGTTTGTTCCGGACCGTTTGTTCTAGTCGTCGAAAGCTGGAAACGACGAGTCTACTGAACACCGATATGTTCTAATATAGATAAATTATTATTTGGGTCAGATGACCCGGAAGCGTGTGAAATCACGCATTTTTTAGAGGATGTTAGGTCATGCACAAAAGCCGCCGCACATGTTCTGAATGCGCGGCGGCTTTTCAATGAAGAAATAAAGAAGAAATGACGAAATAACGAACAGTTGATTCGCTAAGCAGACTCTGATCAAGTCATTTAAATTTAGTCTGTTAGTTAAAAAAAGCCAATCATTTAGTTCTGAATGCGCACGACAGAGTTGTCGCCATCAATGCCATTGGGAATATAGTCATCAGCTTCCCAATCATTTTCCCAGCGTGAATCATCACATAAATAACGGAACTGGTACTCAGGCTTTTCAACGCTTAATTCAAGCACTGTAGTAAAATCGCCATTTTTTAACGGTTTCATCGGAGTGGCGTTGCTATTCCACTCATTGAAATCGCCAACCAGATAGATATTGTCGGCTTTCCCGGCTACTTCCTTGCTGATGCGAAAAGTCACTTTACAGCTAGGACGGGATTTTAAAAATTGTTTTTTGATACTCATCGTAAACTCCTTTTTGGATGAAATTAACAACGTGGAAAAGATATTTCCGGATATAGAATCATGTTGTTTGAGGTTTGCTCTTATCTGCGTCTATGCTTTAAAAGCTATAGCGCTGGATCAAAAGTTACAGGGCAAAAGTAAGCCGCAGAAAAAACAAACCTCATTGCTTATTATTTTTTCTGGAAAGTTTAGCATAAAAAAGATTCATGAAAAGTTGCTATTCAACAAAAAACGTCTTATTCAGGGTGAATTGGCTTAAATGGGGGTCTTATGTTTTAGAGAGACTGAAAATATAAAAGCGCATCAGCGCTAAATGCCAGGAGATATCATTGAAAATTAATGTATAATTGTTTCCTAATATTCTAATCTTGGCGAATTATTTAAGGAGTTTACTAGAATGACCTGGAAAAATGTCAACGCGCTGTTGATAACAATGTTACTTTTAGCTGCCGCTGGATGTAACAGCGATCGCGCCGTAAAGGGCGCCAGCCCGGTAGTTGGTAAAACAGAAAACGCAGCTGTTCAACCGAATGGCGTCGTTAATATAAATGATGCTAAATTGCAGACTTTGCTGGATCAAGGCGTTACGCTTGTGGATATTCGCTTGCCCGAAGAATGGCGTCAAACCGGTATTGTCAAAGGGAGTAAAACGATCACTTTTTTTGACCGTACCGGACGGATTAATCCAGATTTTGTACCACAGTTTACCGCACTGGTAAAACCTGACCAGCCCGTTGCATTGATCTGCCGAACAGGCAATCGCACCATGGCGGCGAGCGACGCGATCGCCAGGCAATTGGGTTATAAGCATGTGTACAATGTGAAACACGGCATAACCGGCTGGCTTTCTGAGAAAAGACCGGTCGTAAAATATCAGCAATAAGTTTTTCAGTAAAAGAAACGAGTTCACGCATGAATAAACAACGCAAAGCGGTATCCCTGATTTCCGGCGGTCTGGATTCACTGCTCGCAACCAAAGCCATGCTGGAGCAGGGTATTCATGTAGAAGGCATTAATTTTTTTACCGGTTTTTGCGTTGAAGGCCATACCCATGCAATTCGCAAGAAAAAAGCGGCGAAACCAAAACGCAATAATTCACTGTGGGTAGCGGAGCAACTCGGCATCAAATTACATATTGTCGATATAGTTGAAGAATACAAGGATGTTGTTATCAACCCAAAGCATGGTTATGGGGCAAACCTGAATCCTTGCCTTGATTGTAAAATTTTCATGGTTAAAAAAGCTCATGAATGGATTGCCGAACACGACTTCGATTTTATTGTAACCGGTGAGGTGATCGGTCAGCGGCCCATGTCGCAGCGCAAGGAAACCATGCCGATCATCGCCAATGAATCAGGCGCTGATGATTTATTATTGCGTCCGCTCTGCGCCCGGAACCTGCCGCCAACTAAACCAGAGCGTGAAGGCTGGGTGGACAGGGATAAGTTGTTTGATTTTTCAGGCAGAAATCGTAAACCACAGATGGCGCTCGCGCAAAAATGGCGGCTGGAAGATTATGCGCAGCCGGCTGGCGGTTGTTGTTTCCTGACCGATCCTAATTATTCAGGAAAATTACAGGATTTATGGTCGCATCGCGATAATAAATATTATGAGCTGGATGACATCATGTTGCTTAAAATCGGTCGTCATTTGCGTCCGCGCGATAATTTCAAACTGATTATTCCACGAGAGGAAGGCGAAACGCGCTTCTTACAGGGCTATCGTAAGGAATTTATTTATATCAAGACAGCAAGCCATAGCGGTCCGTTAAGTTTGCTTGATGGGAGTGAAATCAGCGCCGAAGATATTTATCTCGCTGCAGCAATTACCGCACGCTATTCTCAGGGACGTGATGCGGATGTAGTAACGGTGATGGTGGGTAAACCGGGCGAAGAAGAGCGCGAACTTAAGGTAAAGCCGCTAAAAGCGGATGACATAAAACAGGACTGGGTGTTATAGAGACGCTAGTTATTTTATAGGGCTCATCTATTTACTCATCGTCTTCATCGTCGTGTGTATAATTATCTTGTAACTTGTACAGAAAATCTTCCGCCTCTTTAAAAAACGGAATTTTTCGTAATTCGTATTCGATTTCTTCGACGGTATAGGTTTTATCGGTTTCCATCATTAGGTCGATGTCCTCGCCCATCACAAAATAGGTGTCGGTTAATGCGCTCGCCGGCAGACTTGCCGCAAGCAGGCTTAAAACAGCAATGAAGGTCAAAGAAAATTTACCGAAAAGCGATGTTGTTAATTGCACGATTTTCACGATCTAACCGTTGTCCTCTAAAAGTGCGCCCTGATCAACTATTGACCATATATTATACAGCTCTGGCAAGCCATATAATGCGGTGTTATCCTGATTTTATGTTTTTATTATAAGTGTTTATTATACACCATTTGCGAACCATTATAAACTAAAAAAGCCCGAAGAATCGGGCTTTTTTAGGATCGTATTGCCAGGCTGTTATAGCTCTTTTTTACAGAAATACCAGTCTGAACATTCATAGCCTTCGGCCATACGCGCTTCCGCTTCTTCTGTCGATGCGGGCGGCGGCACAATGACTTTATCGCCTGCGCGCCAGTTTTCAGGCGTTGCAACGCCATACTCATCACTGGTTTGCAGCGCTTTGACCAATCTCACAAACTCATCGACGGAACGGCCATTGGTCATGGGATAATAAACCATGGCGCGCAAAATGCCTTTATCATCAATAATGAAGGTTGCGCGCACCGCAGAAGTGTCGCTGGCGCCAGGCTGCACCATGCCGTAGGATTTGGCGACTTCCATGGAAAGATCGGCAATAATCGGGAAGGGAATTTCGATGCCGAAATTTTCCTTTATGTTGCGCACCCAGGCGATATGTGAGTAATGGCTATCAATGGAAAGCCCCAGTAAATCGCAGTTCAGCGCCTGGAACTCCTCATGCTTTTTGGCAAACGCCATGAACTCAGTGGTGCAAACCGGCGTGAAATCCGCAGGATGCGAGAATAACACCAGCCAGCGGCCTTTGTAGTCGGCCAGTGTTTTTGGGCCATGTGTTGTCGGCGCGTTAAATTCCGGAGCCGGTTTATTTAATTGAGGAAAATTTACTACTTCCTCGCTTTGTGTCTTGTTGTCTTCGTTTGTCATTTCTAAATCTCCATTCGGTTTATTAGTTAAATATCCCGTCAAGCGTGTGGACTCAGCGGGAATATGCGTATATTAGTCCGCGCTAATATAATTGTAAAATGAATTAATCAGAATATAACAATATAAAAA
>JANTHA010000104.1 GCA_024762625.1 Thiotrichaceae bacterium | reverse complement strand
TTTTTCATAACCCAGCACGAGTCGTCCCAACCATTCGCCATCCGTATCAATCCGTTTTTGTCTGTAGAGAACAGTCACATGTTCGCCACGACGAATGATGCCCAGAAAATCACGATCTCTAGACAGATTTTTGGTTAGCTTGCTGTTGGAAAACTGCTTGCCAATAGTCACTTCATTTGCCGCTAGTTTCATTTCATGAGAGAAGTTTCTTGTAAATCCACCATAATTACTATTATTGGAGTATTTAATCAACTCATCCCACCATGGCTCCGCTATAGCAAGAATTTCCTCATCAGACAATTCAGTAATGTTCATAATAATAATGACTCCACAAAAATACTTCTGTTTATAACAACATTTTAACGTTAAAAAAAAAGACCAACATTTAAACATGCTGGCCTTTTTTCAAGCAAGTAAAATTAATTAATTACTTTTTGGCTTTGGCTTTCTTGGGCTTTTCAGCTTTTTCTTTATCGCCTTCATCAATCAGATGATAAAGCGGCGCCTTTTCCATGGTGTACTCGCCAGTTTCAGGATCACGGTGTGAAACTGTCAGCACATGCCAGTTTTTATCATCAAGCTTCATTTTATCGCCACGATAATAATAACCAGGCCAGCGGGTTTCTTCACGGAACAGAGTATGCTGCATGACGGATTCTGAAGTAAGAATACGGTGTTTTAACTCCCATGCGCGTAGCAGTTCATGGATGTTTTCAGCAGCAATACTGCTCTCCCAGTCTTCTTCAAGTTTTTTGAGTTTCATTAAACCGATGTTAAGCAACTTGTCATTGGTCACATAGTTAACGCCGAAACCACCCGCATATTCATCCATCAACTTCTGCAAACGATCAAGTCCCTGACGCGGATTGATGTAATGTGGGTTAACAGTGCCAGCCGTAATTGCATTACGATAAACCCGATAAGTTTCCAGAGGCTTGTAAATCTCTTTTTTACGACGTTGAATCTGCTCATCAGAAACGCGAATGCCATCGGCCTTGCCATCATCGATATATTTACATGCAGCTTTTGCGGCCAAACGTCCTTCAGTGAAGGAACCCGATGAGAATGCATGAGGCGTACCGCCTACAGCGTCGCCTGCGCCAAACAGACCTTCAACAGTTGTCATACGGTTATAACCCCAGAAATACTCATCAGGGGAAACATCCTCAGGACCAGAACACCATGCGCCACAACCTGTTGCATGAGAACCCATTACATAAGGCTCGGAAGTAGTCAATTCAGGATTTTGATATTTTGGATCAACATCCGTTGCAGCCCAAAGCACCGCTTGTCCAACTGTCATACCCAGGAAGTTGTGCCATCCGATCTCTTCCAAATGTGGATCCTGGAAGGCTTCCATGGTAACCATGTGAATTGGACCGCGACCTGCATTCACCTCATGGATGAACGCATGGTTACGCAAACACGTTGGGATTGGCTTATGAGACAAATGCTGACCTTCTGTATCAAGGTACTCTTTACCCACCATTTTGGTCAGTTCAGGGAACCATTTTGACTCATACTCTTCGCCGTAAGCATTTTGAGTATAGGTTTTCAAATGCAGGAAGTAAGCGCCAACCGGACCATAGCCGTCCTTGAAGCGAGCCAGTACGATACGATTCTCCATCTGAGTCATCTTGGCGCCCGCCTGGATCATTAATCCATACGCAGAACCTGAAGACCATGGCGCATACCATACACGACCGGCGCCTTCGCCCACAGAACGTGGCTTAAAGATGTTTGATGCGCCGCCAGCGCCTACGATAACAGTCTTGGATTTGAATACATGGTAATTACCAGTACGCACGTTGAAACCAACTGCTCCCGCAACGCGGTTCTTCTGACTTTCATCCATCAGCAAGTGAGTCACACAAATACGGTTGAACACCTTGTCTGCTGATTTCTTTGCAGCTTCAGCAACGATGGGCTTGTAAGATTCACCGTGAATCATGATCTGCCAGCGACCTTCACGCTGGTAAGCGCCTGTCTTGGGATCTCTCATCAACGGCAAACCCCATTCTTCGAACTGGTGTACCGCCGAATCAACGTGACGCGCCATATCAAACAGCAAATCTTCACGAACCATGCCCATCAGATCCATTCGCGCATAACGCACATGGTCTTCAGGGTTGTTTTCACCGAAACGGGTTCCCATATAACAGTTAATTGCATAAAGACCCTGGGCAACTGCGCCAGAACGATCAATATTCGCTTTTTCGGCGATTACAATTTTCTTGTTTGGACCCCAGTATCTGGCTTCAAAAGCCGCACCTGTGCCGCCTAAGCCAGCGCCTGCGACCAAAACATCAATATTATCTTCAACAACAGTATTATAAGACATTAGTAATACACTCCTTCTCTCATTACCAGACCATTGGATTCAAGTGTATGTAAACCGCCATCATCCAGACGAATATACTTGGGCTCATTATATAGCAGTTCGCTATCGCGCATTTCCTGAGGCGGCGCTGCAGCTTCCTTAAGGTTAGGAATGGCGGTGCCCCATGGCTTGGTTGTAATGGGAGCCACCAGATCGAAATCCTTTGTACCGTTACGGAATTTGATGCGCCAGGCGATAACGCCCTTCTCTTCATCGCGGCGTACGCGTACGCTACTTCCTAACGGTGTGAAATCTGCATATCCACGCACGTCAATGGCGTTATGTGGACAGGCCTTAACGCAGGAGTAACACTCCCAGCACATATTGGGTTCAATGTTGTAAGCGCGTCGAGTTGTAGTATCGATATGCATAATATCTGAAGGACAGATATCGACGCAGTGTCCGCAACCATCGCAGCGCGTCATATATACAAAAGTAGGCATAATATTTCTCTCTCTAAAAATTTGAACGGGTTAACTTATCTCAATCAGTAAATGCAGCCCATTAATAATGATGCGGCTCTTCACGCTTGATGCCAGGACCCATATTAGGTGGATTCTTACCCATATACTCAGGGATATCAGGGAACTTCTCCTGTGTCGCTGGGTCGGTCAGGTCAGGCACATCCGGAAGGTTTTCACGCACGCCCATTGCCCAGTTCACTTTCTTCTCATAAGCTGCCGCAGGCTTGAAGAACATGTGTGCAAACTTGGACCATAAAACAGTACTGAATAACACCGTACTGGAAAGAACAAACAACGCAAAGAATAAACCATAGCCATTGGTCAAAGACCATAGCAACGCAAATGTCGCCATAGCAAGCAATGAAACAATGAACAAATCAGCTTTAGGCTCAAGTTGATACCATTTTTTACCTTCAGCGCTCACATCAACGCGGATAAAAAACCAGAACCAGTAACCACCCACAGCAAGCATCAGTGCGCCCAGATGCCACAATAGCGGCCAGATGGCTGGGGTTGCATCGCCTTTTGCCGTCGGGTAGAGGAAAATCATGATTGCCGTGGTGACGACAAACAGAATAAAGCCATACATGGTAAGCAGATGAGACATCCTGCGTTTCGGATTTGAAAATTCAGACGATGTAAGCACTTCGCTGGTGATCGTCTTGGCCAGTAGCGCTTTTCTTTCTCCGCTGCTGACTTCGCGCTTAGCTGATTTCTTGGCTTTCTCAGCATTTTCGAAAAAGTATTTAGCGCTTTTTTTATGCAGCGTATCTAAAATTGTTCCTCCGATAACCAGAAGAACCATCAAGATGACGTATGCCTGCATGATAGTTGGGGAAATAAATGCTGAAAGTTCAGCAAAGGGGTTGGTAGTAATCATCATAGGACTCCTGAAATGCTATGGTTTAACTCAAAAAATGAATAAGGTATATAACTTTGAGGCGGCGAGACACTATCATTTTTAGTTTCATACTTCAATTATTTAACGAGTAATTTTTATTTGCACGCATTAATAAGCTTAATTAACAGCGCAAACCCATGAAATTACTCTTGAATTAAAAACTAGCAAAATAAGAATGATAAAATCTAACGGTTATCATTATCATTCAGAAGAACCAGAAAAAAGAGTCCCGGCCTTCAAATTCGCGTGATTTGCATGAATAGATGCATGAAATAGCGCACAAAACAACAACCTCAACAAACCCCCTTTTTGCACAGGTAAAGCAAAAAAGGTGAGCTATTCTAGAACTTCGTCTGGCAGTTAACAACCTAAATTTTTATGCGTCGCAAAATAAATTCCCGTGGTTTTCTGTTTAAAATAACCTGGCCCGAGTTTGAGGATTTTTCTCCAGCCGCTATCATGGTTGCTTTCTGTTAGAGCAAAGTTACGCTAAACTGTAGCGATTGCAAAATGTCGGAATAATTTCGGAGCGTGGCTATTTCATGGATAAAAATGACATCAAACAGGCTGGCTTAAAAGTAACCAGACCAAGAGTCGAAATATTAAAGCTTCTTGAGACTTCGGATAAACAACATTTTAGCGCTGAAGAAATCTACCATGAGCTACTCAAAAACAATATAAAGGTAGGGATTGCGACAGTCTATCGTGTTTTAACGCAATTCGTGTCAGCTGGCTTGATAATCAAACACAATTTTGAAGGCGATCAATGCGTGTTTGAACTGGATCGCGGCGAACATCACGATCACATGGTTGATATGAAAACAGGAAAAATAGTTGAATTTCATGACGAAATCATAGAACAACGGCAAAAAGAGATTGCGGAACAATACGGTTTTGAATTAATGGAGCACTCCTTAACACTCTACGGCGAGTTTAAACAGTAAAAATATAATCAGGCGCGGCGCATACGCTTGGCGCGTAGCTAAAATACTGATGCGAACGATTATTGGCTATTCCCTTTATGTTCAATCACTATTAGTCGTTCTTCTAAAAACCATGATAAACTGAGCCTTTTAATTTTCACCAAGTTTTTAGGAGTCACAATGCCCTTTCCCGATACATTTTACCGTTGGAGACCTCATCCCTGGCACGGAATTGATGCTGGAGAAAACGCGCCGGATGTAGTCAACGCCTATATCGAGATTACACCTTTTGACCCGGTTAAATACGAAACAGACAAAAAAACCGGCTACCTGATGGTTGACCGTCCTCAAAGGGCATCCTCGTTACAGCCATCACTGTATGGATTCATTCCCCGCACCTATTGCGGCAGCCGGGTCGCCAAACTGATGGGAGACGATCTCAAGGGCGACAAAGATCCGCTGGATATTTGCGTCTTTTCAGAAAGACCAATTACGCGCTCGGATATTCTACTCCACGCGCGCGTGATTGGCGGACTGGCGATGATTGATGATGGAGAAGCCGATGACAAGATTATCGCTGTACTTGCCACGGACAATATATGGGGCGACGCCAAAGATATCAACGAAGTGCCACACGTTTTGATTGAACGCCTGGATCATTATTTTAAAACCTATAAAATGTTGCCCGGAAAAGAAAGCAACGTGGAAATCGCCAGTCATTATGGAAGAGACCATGCGCACAAGGTTATCAAGGCTTCGATGGAAGATTATATGGAGCGCTACGGCGAGTAAGTAATAAGTTGTTGCTCTTAGCCACTTTTAGCCACCTCTAATCTAAAAAGCAGGGATTGTGCGCATATAACAATCGCATAATCCCTGAAAAGCCCTTTTTACTTACTCTATGATCTCTGGCAAACGATAGGTCATATGACAAGCGATGCAGTTTTTCATTAACGCGTCAAGCTGTTTACGCGCCTTAACAGGCTCTTTCGAATGTCTTGCCGTTTCTGCGATCTCATCAAATTTTTTCCGCGTGTCGAAGCCTAACTGCTTCATACCCAATGGAATTTTCTGTAGTAAGGAGCCAGGCGTATTGGCTTCGGCCGCCATGCCTGCCTTTTCTGCCAGATCAGCGACTTTTTCCATATCTCTTGCGGTTATGGCCTGACTAACTCCTTGCAGGCTAACAACGAAGGCGCGCATTTCGGCCAGCACCAGATTGCGCTCATCCTTGCTTAATAAAACTGAAATACGGCCATCGTCGGATTTTGCAACCTTTCCACTGACAAATTTATTTATCAAAAAACCAGACAATATCAGTAAAATTACAATAATTGTCCAGAGTACCTTTATATTTTTCATTGCTCCATCCGTAAGGTTTTAAAAATTAATTTTGACCACACCGCTCTCTATCGCCATCTAGAATCGACTGCACTTCGGCGTCAAGCTCCGCAACCTGAGTCACATAAGCCTGCCCGGTGATGCGTTCAATCTGACCGGCAAAGGCGCGCAAGTGGTTGCGTGAGCCACACAACAGATTATCGTACGTTGTAATAATATCCTGATGCTGAGTTGATACGCGCGACTTATGTGTATTAATATCCCGAATATCGGTTTCCTCGACCAGAGCGCCAACGCGAAGCGCCGCCAGATCATCGCTACCAACAGCGATATTAAGCAACTGGTTATACAAGTCCTGTAATTCAGGATCAGTATAGGTGTTGCGCGAACCTGTCGAAGGATCTTCAATACCATAGCGCTCCAGTAGTACGCGAATCGCTTCCGCATGTTGCGTTTCCGCATTATCCGAAATATTTTTAAAGGTATTCAAGCGTGCGTCTTTGGCTTCATAAATATCCAGATATAGATCACGCGCTAGTTCTTCTTCTTCGCGCATGAATAATAGCCCTGCGATTTCTTCGTTTGATAAACCAACTATTGCGTCATTTGCAGAATCAGTGGTTTCGTTCGATGAATCATTGTTTCCAGGCTGCTCAACAAGCTGTTCAGTATCATTTAAGGAACCACTAGTCTCGTTAAAAGCCGACCCACCGCCACAGGCTGTTAAAAACAGCGACGAAACTAATGTTATGGAGAAAATAGAATTAAACATTGATGCTTTCGATGTTTTCATTTGTTACACCTCACAATCTATAATATTAGTGACTACTAATATTATAGATTCAATATTAAATGAAACTTAAAATAAAATATTTAAGCAGCTTTTTAGTGATTATTTTTTCAGCTTCATTTAAGTTTGTTCAGTTATCCTCAGATTGACAATAATCAATGGAGAATCGTATGTCTGTTCAAGCGCCACAAAAAGAAGTCAAAGTCTGGGATATTTTCATCAGATTGTTCCACTGGACGCTGGTAGTATCCTTTATCGTTGCCTATTTCACGGGAGATGAAGATAATCTCTGGCATATTTATTCCGGTTATTACATCGCCTTTTTAATTGTTTTTCGGGTAATTTGGGGATTTATTGGAACAAGGTACGCCCGCTTTACTAGTTTTGTGTATTCACCTGGCGCCGTCATCGCCTATATAAAAAGGATGATGGCGAAAAACCCTAAACATTATCTGGGCCACAATCCTGCGGGCGGCTACATGGTTATCGCCTTGTTGTTCATGCTCACCGTGACCACTATCACTGGTTTAAAAGTTTACGGCGTTGAAGGCTATGGGCCACTGGCGAATAATTCGAGGAATAATAATCCAGCTATATCCCTGATTAGCGTCGCGATG
>JANTHA010000103.1 GCA_024762625.1 Thiotrichaceae bacterium | reverse complement strand
CCTCTAGCACCATGGCTGCATGCACCACGCCTTTTAACGGCTGAATATCGCTTTGTATTTCGGCGATTAATTTACTCAGGGCAACCTTGTCCGCGACATCACAGGCGCGCATATAAACCTGTACGCCTTTATTTTTCAATTCTTCAATGATTTGTCTGGACTGATCATCAAGCGATGCAGAACGACTGATTAACACGAGCGAATGCGCGCCTTTTTCAACCAGCCAGCTCGCCGTTTTCAAACCGAAACCACTAAGCCCACCTGTCACCAGATAACTGCCTCCGGGATCGCAGACCAGCTCACTATCCTGTTCATGACACGGCTCAATATTTTCAATAAATTCATCCGTATCAATATGATCGAACGATACTACAACCTTGCCGATTTGACGTGATTGCTGCATATACCGGAAGGCGTCTTCAATGCGCGCCGCCTGGAAGCTGCGATACGGCATGGGACGCAGACTGCCATCATTGAACAAATCCATCATTTCCCGGAAAAGACGGTTGGCGAGATCGGCGCGTTCAATCAGTAACTGATCGGCGTCAATGCCAAAATAAGAAATATTATTACGGAATGGGCGCAAAGCAATTTTGTTGTTTTCATAAAAATCTCGCTTACCCAACTCCAGGAAACGGCCAAACGGTTTTAACACCGACAGATTCCGGGAAATCGCTTCGCCAGCCAGCGAATTCAGAACAATATCAATACCTTCATCGTTGGTGATTTCCATGATCTCATCAGCAAAAGCCAAAGACCGCGAATCCATGACATGATCAGCGCCCAACAGGCGCACAAAGTCACGTTTTTCATCAGTGCCTGCAGTGGCGAATATCTCAGCGCCGCAGTAACGCGCATACTGAATCGCCGCTATGCCCACGCCGCCCGCAGCACCATGAATCAGAATTTTTTCACCCGGCTGAATTTGCGCCAGATGCTTGAGCGCATAATACACCGTAAAGAAGGTGGTCGGTATGGTCGCGGCCTCCTCAAAGCTCCAGCTTTCGGGTTTCAGCGTAATCGCGGTGGTCTGCGTAATCACGCGAGAACTGAAACAGGCTGGCGCGAAACCCAGCACTTCATCGCCTTCCTTGAATTCCGTCACTGCGCTGCCTACCTTGACGACGGTGCCGGATAACTCCATACCCAGCGTAGGTCCGGCAAAACCGTTTTCCACCGCTTCATCGGATAACAGACCCATTGCATACATCACATCGCGGAAATTAAGGCCGGTGGCATGAGGGCGGATTTCAATTTCATCAGCCTGAACAAAACGCTCAGGCAAGGCCTGCCAGTAGAGGTTTTTCAGGGGGCCAGGACTATGAAAACTTAACTTGAATGGCGGCGCTTTCTTAACTGCATTCGACAATTTTGAGCGTCTGTCGTCAACATCGCCATCATCAACTCTTTGCTCAACACTTTGCAATGACGTACTTGCTGATAACTCAATTTTTTCCATGCGTGTTACATGACGAACATTCTCAGCAATAATAACTTCATTTTCAATAAGTTTCGAACCCGTCTTATCAGGCGACATAAACTCTTCGAGCAATAACAAACTACTGGTTTCCGGATCAAATGCGCCTTGCATATCGATTAGACGACAATCAATATCCGGATGCTCATTCATAATAACGCGACCCAGACCCCACAAAGGCGCCTGTGACGGGTTGTTATCGAATTTAAACGTTTGCTCATTATCACACAATACCACGCCGCCCGAAGTCACCAGATTAAGCCGGGGTTGATGACTCGCCTGTTCAACAGATGCGTTTTCCAGCGCCTGGATCAAATCAATGGTACTAGCGCAGCGTAAATTCTGTAGTATTTCGAGTTGTTCCGTCTCCAGTGCCATTTCATCTTTTTGAATAGCATCGTGCCATTCAAGCCCCATTAGATGCACAATATGATGACAATGAATATCAGATTTATTCAGGGTTTCAATCACATGATGGAAACCCAATGCCTTTTCGATGCTTTTCTTAGCGCTTTCCTGTTGACCAATGTCATTCACATCAATTGCGAAATGTACGGGCCCAAGACGTTGATATTTATCGCTTGCCTCAACCATGACAATTTGACAATCACTATTTTTCAGGCGGTTTTCCAGTGCATTGGCAAGACTTTGCGATAACTCGGACTGATCCTTGAGAATCATCCATACCTGGCCTTGTGATTCATCATCAAGTTGAGGCGTCGATTCGACCACATGATCATCGGTATGGCTGGCGACTATCATAAACGCGCCGACATCGCCCGCAGCCTTTTCTTCGATAAGCGGTTCTATACTATCAAAGCCCGTCTGCTTCAGGGAGATACGCCATTCGCTGGGCGACATTAACAGCGGCACTGGTTTATCGGCATCCGAGGTATGCGTCCACCAATCTGACTGCAAACCAAAGGTCATGTCCATAAAGCGATCCGCCTGACGCTCCAACAACAATAGAACCCCCTTTGGAGCCAACAGCCGTTTTAAATTATATTGCGCCTTTTGCAAATCATCGCTTTGGTAAAGCGTATTGGCCGCAATGATAATATCAAAGCTTGCCAGGGCTAATTCATCAGGATTGTTTGTACCCTCCACCAGCTCATGCTGATCAAGATTGGCTTCGCTTAAATCAAGCGCACGGGTTTTAACAAAGTGCCAATTCTCCAAATCAAAACCAGCTTTAGCCAGATGTTCCTCATTGTTATGCGTATAAATATAATCGCATTGATCAACGGGCAATAAGGGCAACAATAACTGGCTTATTTCGGTATCGCCGCCGCCAATTTCCAGAATGCGTAAACGTCGATTGGCGGGCCAGTCGGCCACAATCTCTTCAATCGTATGTTGCAGCGCCAGATTCATACTATGGTTGCTTGGCGAAGCGCCGTTCCAGTGTTCCTGAATGCTGCTTTTTTCTGAAAATAACAAGGTTTGAGGGGTCATTTTATGCTGTAGAACATCGGCCAGATGTTTGCCGCAACGGCCCAGCAACACCAGTTCCGGCAAATAAGCCGGGGAATCGCCCAAAACCGACAACCAGATATCTTCCGCAGGCGGGAAACCGCTTTCAGCATTAAGCAACCATTGTCCCTTGCCTTCTTTTACTTCAAAAGTCGCCAGATCATCTTCGACCAGCATGGCTAACAAACGCGACAACAAAGGCAATTTACCTGATTCAATATGCGCCTGTTCAACCAGTGACTCCAGCGTGAATTCATCACCGGTTGGATTCAATTTACGTATCGCCTGCCAGGCAAACATGGACACAATCAGATCAATCAGAGGAAGTATTTCCTGATAATGCTTGGCGCGGTGTAACTCAGGTTCCTTATTCGCCAGAAATTCCCTGGCAGACGCAACCAATGCCGTCGCTTCCGGCATGGGTGAAAAACGACCCGGCTCCAGATAGGGCATTAACAGCGGCTTGAAATCATAACTGCCTGGAAGGGTTGATGCGCTTCGCGTTAATTGAACGCCGCGGAAACGACAATCTTTGAGTTCAGCTAGAACCACACCCTGTCCATCCAGCAGATAAAAATCCGCCAGCACAGATTGCGGACTTTGTTTAATAATATCCAGCTTGAGGTAAGCCAGATCTTGCATATCATGGTAATAATACAATTTACCCATCTGCACCGGAATCAAGGCGGCCTGCCTGCCTTGTTCAATCTGTTCAGAGAACACATCGACCAGCGACTGGAAGGCTGCGTCCAGCATCGCCGGGTGCAAATGGTAACGATCGTAATCCCCTTCTATGGACGCATCTTTTTTTAGTTTGGCGAGCGCGCTGTGTGAAGATACCCAAACCTCCTCAATGCCCTGAAAAGCTGGTCCATAACTCAGGCCAACTGATTCAGTCAGACGATAATGGCCTGCGCTGCTGATTGTTTTTTGCGCCTTTTTAGCAAATACCGCCAGTTGGATTTTTTCAGGTACGCTGCGATTACTGCCGCCCAGCAAACGTCCCACAACATTTTCGGTCCAGGGGTTATCCGTGAGACGGTCGCGACTACTGATAATAAAACTTCCATCCTTGGGAATCAGTTTGAAACGAATGGTTTTACTATGGTCCAGGACAATCGGCGCCCTGATCTCAATATTTTCGATTTCCCACTGTTTCTGTTGGCTGTCATTATCGGCGTCATTTTCAACGTCTTTTGTAGCGTCCGTTTTAGTATCATCGCCGGAATCAAACCAGGCCGCAGTAGCGGCCAGCGCCATTTCGATATAGGCCGCCGCTGGCATCACCGCGCCGCCATCAACCACATGGTCGGACAGAAAAGGCAAAATCAGCGGATCAAGCTGGTTCTCCCAAAGCGCTTCAAGCTCCTTGAGCCGATAACCCAGCAGAGGATGATCGCGATGACGATTCACCAGATCATAGCCTTCCGGCGTCAACGTGTACCAGTGTTTTTCACGTTGCCAGGGATAGTTCGGCAGACTAAACGCGAACTGGGAGTTGTCATGAGAGTTGTTATAAAGGCTGTTATGAGAATTGCTGGATACATTAGCGGCATGCTCGGGAAATGCTTTCGTTGCATCGAGCGGACAACCCGCTAGAACGCAGGTATAAAGCCCATTCAACACGCCATTGAGTGACTCTGCCTTGCGTTTGATGCTGGGAACCGCGAGTACGGCGACATCCTTGTCCCGACCACATTCATTCACATAAGTACGCAGTACCGGATGTGGTCCAATTTCCAGAAAAACCTGATAACCATCGTTTAGCATCTGCTCCATGGCCGCGCCAAACAACACCGGTTGACGAATATTATCCCACCAGTAGCGCGCATTCAGCGCTTTACCTTCAAGCGCCTCACCCGTTACGGTTGAATAATACTTGCGTGTGGTTTTGTTTAGCGAAATATCGCCCAGGGCGCTGGTTATATCATGTTTAACCGGATCCATGGCGGCGCTGTGGAATGCGTAATCCAGATCCAGCAAGCGGTAAAACAGATTTTGGCCAGAAAAATAATCGCCCAGTGTTTGCAAGGCATCCAGAGAGCCTGACAATGTCACTGATTTCGGGCTATTAATACCCGCAATGGTAATTCTGGATTGCAGCTCAAGCTCATCTATGACTTCAGCTATATCCTCAGCCGACATTGCAGCCGCCGCCATACGACCGCTGCCCCGCGTCTTGCCCTGTGCATGACTGCGCGCATAAATAACATGAACCGCATCTTGCAAAGAGAATGCGCCCGCAGCCCAGGCAGCAGCCACCTCACCAACACTATGGCCGATTACCGCATCAGCTTGCAAACCCCTGTCTTCCAGCACACGCATCAGACCAACCTGCAGCGCAAATAATAAAGGCTGGGCCACCTCGGTCAGATGTAAACGTGAATCCTCAGGGCGACGCCTGAACTCATCCAGCAAAGAAAAATCATCATAAGTCCCAAACAAGGCGTCAATTTCTTCAATGGCCTGTTTAAATACGGGTTCGTTTTTTAATAATTCACAACCCATACCCTGCCATTGTGAACCATTACCGGAAAAGACCAGCGCCAGCTTGGCCTTTTCACCTGTCTTTTCATTCGTCTTATCATTTGTCCTGGTTTCGATTTTGTTCGCCGTAGCCACACCCGTATGGGTTTCCCCTTGAGAGTATGCATGTAAACGCTCGACTACATCCGCGAAATTATCCGCATGCACAGCCAAACCATGACTGAGTTGCTGTCGCTTATTGAAAGCCGCCCAGGCGACATCGCTATAACGGACATTTTTTTGTTGCAGCAAGTCACGATATTGCCCTGCCATGGCGCGCAAGGCTTTGTCGCTGTTAGCAGAAATCAATAAAGGCGTACTGGTTGATTGAGTGGCTGAATTAAATTTTTTGCGCCCACTGATTTTCTGAGCGCTCGCGGCACCAGGGTTGCTGGTGGAATAGCGATTAGAATCTTTTCTTGCCTCTGGTCGATATTCCTCGACAATGACATGCGCGTTGGCGCCGCCAAAACCAAAGGAGTTAACACCCATTAACAGGGGTTTCTTCCTTGCCCTGAGCGAGGTCAGGCGGGTGACTACCTCAATATTATCGCCCTTGAAGTCTATATTCGGATTAGGCGTTTCAAAATGCAATGAAGGTGGTATCTGCCTGTTTTTAAGACTCATAACCACCTTGAGCAGTCCCGCCATGCCCGACGCTGTTTCCAGATGTCCCAGATTGGTTTTGGCTGACCCTACAGGTAAGGGCTTTTTTCTAGGCTTTGCCAATATTTTCGAGAACGCCGCCGCTTCCAATGGATCGCCGACAGCGGTTCCGGTGCCATGCGCTTCCAGATAACTTAAATCATCCGGTTTAATGCCTGCGCGCTCATAAACCGATTTTAACAGGCTAGCCTGTCCTTCAGGGCTGGGTAAAGTGATGCCATTGGTGCGACCATCGCAATTAACGCCAGTATTTACGATAACCGCATGAATCGGGTCGCCATCCGCCTCGGCCTGATCCAGTGGCTTTAAAAACAGCACTGCAGAACCTTCAGCGCGCACATAACCGTCGCCGCTTGCATCAAAGGCGCGACAACGCCCACGGGGAGACAGCATGGAGGCTTTTGAAAAACCGACAAAACCAAAGGGGTGCAGCAGCATATTCACGCCGCCTGTAATCGCCATCGGCGCATCACCGTTCCAGATGGCGTTACAGGCCTGATGCAAGGCGACCAACGAAGACGAACAGGCCGTATCAACCGACACGCTGGGACCATGCAAATCAAACACATAGGAAATACGGTTAGAGGCAATGCTCGCAGTATTGCCGGTCATTGAATAGGGATCCAGTGAACTGAGATCATCCATGCGTCGATGCGCATAATCGGTGCTGGCGATACCCACATAGACCGCGCATTGCGAGCCAGAAAGTTTTTCGGGAATCTGTTGGCCGTTTTCCAGCGCTTCCCAGGTCAGCTCCAGCAATAATCGTTGCTGCGGATCCATTTGAGCAGCTTCCCGCGGCGATATGCCAAAGAAACCGGCGTCAAACTCATCAACCTGTGGCAAAACTCCGGCGGAAAAGGTATAACTTTTACCAGGCTCCTTCTGATCAGGATGCTGATAAAAATCAGTACCCCAGCGATCAGAACTGATCTCTGTGACAACATCTTTACCATTTTTTAGAATATCCCAGTATGCCTCAGGCGAACTGGCCTCTCCCGGAAAGCGGCAAGCCATGCCGACAATCGCTATCTTCTTTTTTTGATTTGACAAAAGAGTTATTCCTTGAGGAAATCTCAATACCCACTAGATGGAGGTGGATTTTACACCATTCATCTTCAGAAACCAATGGACAATCAAATGAGTAACTCAAACGCAGAGAGAGAGCAGAGAGCAGAGAGATCAATCAAGCGCAAACGAATTCCATCATTCATCGGCAAGCATCATTAAGACAGCAGGCGATCATTGCGCTTAAAACAGACCGATCGCCTTCATCATCACAAATACTTCCCACAGTG
>JANTHA010000102.1 GCA_024762625.1 Thiotrichaceae bacterium | reverse complement strand
TGGATTTGGAAATAAATCCCGAAGCGCCATTGGCCAGGGCCATGCCGGTAGCCGCAGGCATCTGGTCGGTTGATATGATCAAGGTGGGCGTATTAACGCCTCGATGGCGAAGCTTTCGCACCAGATCAAATCCATTCATATCAGGCAAACCGGCTTCGAGTAACAGTAAGTCAGGCGGGCCTTTGTCCTTTATATGCTGTAATGCTGCCTCGGCTGTTTTTCTATAGAAGACCTGAATACCTTCTTCCCTGGATTCCAGCAACATCTGCAGACCTTGCGCAAACAAGGTATGGTCATCCACAATCAAAATATTCATGATTAGTGCTCTCCAGTAATTTAATCACTATGAGCGCTTTTGCCGCAAATACTCCTAAGTATAGTAAACATAAAAGCTTTATCGGCGGTTGAGCGTCAATATTCAGTAAAGCTGAGTAAAGCATAGCGTTACCGGAGATTTATTCTGTGAAGTAATTCACAGTATGAACAATTATTGATTGCGCATATGATCTGCCACCTTTGCAAATGAATGCTTGAGTTGTTGGCGCAGTGGTTCATCAATCTGTTCATCAAGCGCCTGATTCATACACAATAACCACTGGTCGCGTTCCTTCTCACCGATAGCAAAGGGCATATGACGGCGACGCAGCATGGGGTGACCATATTTCTCAACATATAATTGAGGGCCGCCAAGCCAGCCGCTTAGAAATAAAAATAGTTTTTCGCGTGATATTTTCAGGTTTTTTGCGTGTAGCTTGCGGATATCTTCTACTTCTTTATTGTCATCCATCAGATCATAAAAGCGATTAACCAGTTTGCGCAGCGCAGCTTCGCCGCCAATTTGTTCATAGTGTGTTATCTCGTTTGGGCCTGGCATATTAGTGTTTCCTGATGTATTGATAATTAGGAGTATAAATCAAAGCTTAATACTTGTATAATCCGCGCCCTTGTGCATGGCGAATACGCATTTACGTTGCCGTTATATCGCCATTTGAAGAGTAATAATAAAGCGTAACAACCAAGAGTAACAACCGAGTAAAGAATCGTGATAGAAAATTTAAGAAACATCGCCATTATCGCCCACGTTGACCATGGCAAAACCACACTGGTGGACAAGTTGCTGGAGCAATCTGGCACATTGGGCGAGCGCGCCAACATATCTGAACGCATGATGGATTCCAATGATCTGGAGCAGGAACGCGGCATCACGATTCTGGCAAAAAATACCGCCATCAAATGGAATGACTACCGCATCAATATTGTAGACACGCCGGGTCACGCTGATTTTGGCGGCGAGGTTGAGCGGGTGCTGTCAATGGTGGATTCAGTGTTATTGTTGGTTGACGCCGTAGACGGCCCGATGCCGCAAACCCGTTTTGTTACCTCAAAAGCATTCGCCATGGGGTTCAAGCCGATTGTCGTCATCAATAAAATCGACCGTCCCGGATCACGACCCGACTGGGTGCTGGATCAAACCTTTGAACTGTTTGACCGTCTTGGCGCAAGCGACGAGCAACTGGATTTTCCGGTTGTCTATGCGTCCGCGATCAATGGTTATGCGGGTCTTGAAAGCGATGTGACGGGCGGCGACATGACGCCATTATTCCAGGCGATTGTTGATAATGTTAGTTATCCGGATGTAGACCCTGATGCGCCTTTTCAGATGCAGGTCAGCCAGCTGGATTACAACTCCTATACCGGCCTGATTGGTATTGGCCGCATTAAAAAAGGCAAGATCAAAAAGAATTCGCCGGTCAAGGTGATTGACGCCGAAGGCAAGGTGCGCAATGGGCGCATTCTGCAACCCATGGGCTTCCATGGTCTTGAACGCATTGATATTGACGAAGCTCAGGCGGGCGACATTATTGCTTTCACGGGTATGGATAAATTATTCATTTCCGATACCTTGTGCGATCCGGAGCATGTCGAGGCCTTGCCCGCCATGAGCGTGGACGAGCCGACCGTGAGCATGACGTTTCAGGTTAACAATTCGCCGTTTGCCGGAAAAGAAGGCAAATACGTGACTTCACGAAATATTCAGGATCGACTTGAAGAGGAACTGCTGCACAATGTTGCGCTGCGCGTTGAACCCGGTGAAGATCCGGAAAAATTCAAAGTCTCCGGGCGTGGCGAACTGCATCTTGGCATACTGATTGAAAACATGCGTCGCGAAGGATTTGAACTTGCCGTATCGCGTCCTGAAGTCGTGGTGCGTGGAGAAGGCGAGAATAAAGAAGAGCCCTATGAAAACCTGACCATAGATATAGAAGAAGAACATCAGGGCGGCATCATGGAGAAAATGGGCGAGCGCAAGGGGCAGCTGCAAAACATGGAGCCGGACGGCAAGGGGCGGGTGCGCCTTGAATATATCATTCCGTCTCGCGGCCTGATTGGTTTCCAGACTGAGTTCATGACAATGACTTCGGGCACAGGCCTGATGTATCACTCGTTTGATCACTATGGCCCGTTCATCAATGAAGAGATCGGGCAGCGCAACAATGGCGTGCTGATTTCCAACTCAACCGGAAAGGCGCTTGCGTTCGCCATATTCAACCTGCAGGAGCGCGGTAAGATGTTTATTGAGCACGCTCAGGAAGTCTATGAAGGCATGGTGGTCGGCATTCACAGCCGCGATAATGATTTGGTTGTCAACCCTTTGAAAGCCAAACAATTGACTAATATTCGCGCCGCAGGCACGGATGAAAACCTGATTCTGACCAAGCCGATTAAATTCACGCTGGAGCAGGCGCTGGAATTTATTGACGACGATGAATTGGTCGAAATCACCCCGGAAAGCATCCGCATCCGCAAGAAGTTGCTCAAGGAACACGAACGCAAATCGGCATCGCGTAAAAAAGATTAATGACTGTTCAAGGTAGCTTATCCTGAAAAAAAGCCGTGGCGCGACTGCGGCTTTTTTGTTTTTGTCAGTCGTAGCTGATATAAGTAGTCGATGAATATAAAAACCCAGTCCAAACTATTTATTCTGATTATAGTGTCTGTTGCGCTTAGCGCCTGTTCCGGTTTTAAAAAACCGGCGCAAACGCAGCAGAACCATTCAATCCACTCTGCAACTGAAACAATTACGGCGGTTGATCTCAAGGCGTTTAAATCACTAAACGCCATATTGCCAAAACTGGCGAACCACAGAGCAGTGCTGGTCGGTGAGGTTCATACGCGCTATAGCGACCACTTGAACCAGCTCGCCGTTATCAAGGGGCTGCATCAACGCTGGGGAAAAATGGCGATTGGCCTGGAAATGATTCAGCAGCCTTATCAACAAGCGCTGGATGACTATATTGCTGGCAAAATCAACGAATACGAAATGCTGCGAAGAACGCACTGGTATGATCGCTGGAAATACGATTTCCGTTTGTATCAGCCTATTTTCCGTTATGCGCGCCAGAACAGGATTCCTCTGGTGGCGCTGAATGTGCCAAAGGAAATCACCAAACGCATTACCCAGGTAGGCATCGTCGGCTTGACAGCTCAAGAGCGCGCCCGGTTGCCTCGTACGCTCGATAAGTCTAATCCAGCTTACAGGGCGCGCTTAAAGCAGGTATTTGGCGGTCATATGAGAACCAGCAGTAAGCGCTTCGAACAATTTATGGAGGCGCAACTCGCCTGGGATGAAGGCATGGCGGCGCAGGCGGCGCGTTTTCTTAAAACCCATCAGGATTACAAAATGGTGATCCTTGCGGGCGGCGGTCATCTTATCAACCGCGAAGGCATTCCCGACCGGCTACAACGACGCATCCAATCCAGGCCGGCGGTGGTGCTGAATAATGTTCAAGGTATTCCCGCGCCTTCGCAGGGAGATTATTTATTATTCTCCGCCGACAAAAAGCTGCCGCCCGCAGGAAAGCTGGGAATCGCCATGAAAGACGCCAAGGCTAAAAATGGCGTGATCGTTAGTTTTGTCCAGACGCATAGCGCTGCAGCGAAAGCTGGTCTTGAAAAAGGCGATAAGATTATCCGTATTGGAAACATGCCGATCCACAGTAGTGAAGACATATTGCTCTGGGCCTTGAATAAAAAACCGGGCGTTACCACGAAACTAACCCTTATCCGCAAGCAACAGCGTTTGATAAAAACCATCACGCTACGCGAGGCGCGCCCCATGAATATGATGGGCATGTCATTCAAGATGCATCACAGTGGGTCAAAACACGGCAAAAAACATAAACGCCACAAGCAGGGGCATTAACAGGGACGTTAATAAAAATTTACTTACCAGCGATTGGCATTTGCGGCGTTCCAGTCTGCGCGCCAGTGTTCCGGTATCGTTTTCGATTTCAGAAGGCAGCCCGGTTCCAGTGATTCATATATTTCAGCATAGGTTTTAATCTCGGCGCCATCTACCCGCCGGTTGATATGATGTGGCCGGATATCGCGGCTGCTGCTTAATCCGGCAACCGACAGTAAATCGACCAAATGGCGAATCATCGACTGATGGTAGCGCGCTACCCGTTCTCCCTTGTCAGTTACATCCAGCGCCTGATAACGCGTCGGGTTTTGAGTGGCGACCCCGCTGGGGCACTGTCCGGTATTACAATGACGCGCCTGGATACAGCCCAGCGCAAACATCATGCCGCGCGCAGAATTGACCGTATCTGCGCCTAGCGCCATGACGCGCAGCATATGAAAGGCCGAGATGATTTTTCCTGCGGCGATAATGCGCATGTCATCGCGCAAGCCGCAAGCAATGAGCGCATTGTTGACGAAGTTGAGCGCATCCCATAAGGGCATCCCCACAGAATTGGTGAGTTCAATCGGGGCAGCGCCAGTGCCGCCTTCTGAGCCATCAATAGTGATAAAATCAGGGTGCAAACCTGTTTCCAGCATCGCTTTGCAAATCGCCAGAAATTCAGATTTGTGGCCAATGCATAGTTTAAAGCCAACCGGTTTTCCGCCGGATAATTTACGAAGGCGAGTCACAAATTCCAATAAGCCTGTTGGAGACGAAAACGCTGAATGCGCTGCTGGTGAAATGACATCTTCGCCCACCGGAACGCCGCGAATGTCGGCGATTTCCTGGTTTACCTTTGCGCCGGGCAGAATGCCGCCGTGTCCGGGTTTGGCGCCCTGCGACAGTTTTATTTCAATCATTTTAATTTCAGTTCTGTTAGCCATGTCACAGAATGCGGCTTCGTCAAAATCGCCCGCGGGAGTTCTACAGCCAAAATAACCCGTGCCGATTTGCCAGATCAAGTCGCCGCTATGTTGCAGATGGTAAGGCGTCGCGCCGCCTTCGCCGGTATTGTGTGCAAAACCACCCGCCTGCGCTCCCTTGTTCAGAGCCAGAATAGCGTGCTTGCTTAGCGCGCCGAAACTCATTGCGGAGATATTCAGCGGTGATGCGGCGTAAGGTTGAGCGCAGTTATTCTCGCCAAAAATAATGCGTGGGTTTTGTTCTGTTTTACTGCCGGGCGCTAACGAATGATTTATCCATTCATAACCCTGCCGGTAAACATCGAATACCGTTCCGAAAGGTCGCGTATCACGCGCGCCTTTGGCGCGCTGGTAAACCAGGTTGCGAAACTCGCGACTAATCGGCATGCCATTGGTGTCGGTTTCAATAAAATACTGCTGGATTTCGGGGCGCACAAATTCGAGCATGTAGCGGAACCGGCCGATGACCGGATAAAGTCTCAATACCGTTCGTTTGCGTTGACTAATGTCATATACGCCAAGCGCGACGAGCATTAAAAACGGAAGCAGCAACCACAGGGTTTGAGGCCAGATAAATGACAATACAATAAGAAAAATACCACCGCCTATAGATATGCGTACAAAGCCTTGTCGAACTGTCATATTCGCCTGCTAAACTGGGATTTTTGGTTTAAGTGAACTTATTTGTTTATTTTAATACTGTATTGATACAGTAGTGAAGAATGAGAAGCGTTTATGTTCTACTTATTCAGCCGCCTTGGCGGTCAGCTTCTCCATCCCCTTTTCAACCTTGTCTATCACGGGAGAGTTTTCGACCTGGTAGCTTTGTTTTAGCGTTTGCGGATTATGGTAGCTGAGCCATGTTTTTCCATTATTATCCGCATAAACCAGCACCCGCAACGGCAAATCCAGTCCCGCAGATGGATCAAGCTTCATGATTAGCGTACCGACTTTGGGGTTGCCGAAAATCAGTACTTGGGCGTCATTCATATCCATCCCGATCTTTTTGGCTCCTTCGTGATGATCAATACGTGCGAATATGGTAAATCCTTTTTTGGTCACGATGTTTTCAAAGCGGTCCATGGTTTCTTTTACCGAATGTTTGCTGGCGACCTTGACAATATCATTGTTGGCGGCGCTCTGGGTAGCCTTGGGAGCGACGTCGTCGGCGGCAAGTAATGTTGCGCCTGGGAAGAATGAAAGAATCAATGAAAGTATCAAAGCGGAGAATAATGGGGAGGTTTTCATGATTTGCAGTTCCTTGTTTTGCTAGCAGTAATGAACAGTATACTGATTTTTAAAAACAATGGATGCAATTTACGCGCTCAAATCCGGCTGGATGGAGCATTAACATGGGGTTACTCTATTGATGCTTTTTAAAACAAACCGAAGGAGGATAATCCGAATCTCAGTACGATCAGGAATACGTTACTTTAAGGAGTAATTTGTTGGTGTTCGACTGGACTGGATATCATTCCCCGGCTTGTTATTATAATATTCTATGGACTATGAATATAGCCTTAATGTTGCGCTTCCTCAAAACGGTAAATTTTTATATCCCATTCCTTCTCGGCGCTACACTCAATCACCAGGCAGGAGGGGCCGCCATGGGTGCGCGTCTGCCCCGCTGCGCCGGGGTTTACGATCCAGGGAGTGGCGTCTTTATCAACGACTTTTTTATGCGTATGTCCATAAATAATCATTTTCGAATCAGGGTGCGTTTTCCTTAACGAATCATGCGATGGCTTGTGCATGCCATGTTCATGTCCATGCTCTACCGTGATTTTTCCGCCTGGCGCATCAAAACTAAGCACATCAGGCAATGTGGTTTCACTATGGCAGTAGGGATCATTATTGCCTGAGACGGCATACACTTTGCCGCTTTTGGGCTGCATTTCTTCAAGAATATGCGTCCCACAAATATCGCCCGCATGTACAGCAACATCGCATGTTTTTACTATATCAGCAACACGAGGATCAAGGTGGGCGTGGGTATCGGATATGACGGCAATGGTCATATTCTTTCTAGAATCTTTCATGGCGCGGATAATAGTATGCTTTCTAAAGAGCAACAAGTTAAATCACTTGCATTTTCTACGCTTTCTGAATCGCTGTTTGCATCAATACAAATTTGTTGAAGGATTAAGCAAAAAAAAGCCCTGACAGAATGTTACTGCCAGGGCTTTAGTTGCTCGTTATTAGTTCGCTAGTGCTTACAGAGCATCCCTATTAATTGTCTTTTCGCCCGATTTCTGCGTTGGATGAATTTCTTCGATCCTCATGTATGATTTATACACTGCGGTTCTCGAAATCCATCCGCCTTGAACTCGAACGAAAATCCTAATTAATAGAGGTACCCTACAGACTTTGGTAATA
>JANTHA010000101.1 GCA_024762625.1 Thiotrichaceae bacterium | reverse complement strand
ATCATGTTGCAGCAAACCCAGGTTAAAACAGTGATCCCTTACTATCAACGCTTCATGGCGTCATTCCCAGATGTGGATACACTGGCTTCTGCGACACAGGATGAGGTGCTAAAACACTGGTCGGGGCTTGGCTACTATGCGCGCGGTCGTAATTTACACAAGGCCGCCCAGCGCGTGTGCGAACAGTTTAACGGACGCTTCCCTGATAATTTAGAGGATCTGCAAAACCTGCCGGGAATCGGCCGCTCAACTGCGGCTGCCATTTTGTCCATCGCTCACAACCAGCCACAGGCGATTCTGGATGGCAATGTGAAACGGGTGCTGGCGCGTTGTTTTGCGGTCGAAGGCTGGCCGGGCAAAGCGGCGGTCTTAAAACAACTCTGGGCGTTGGCGGAAAAGTTAACGCCCACCAGCCGCAATGGCGCTTACACCCAGGCGATCATGGATCTTGGTGCCACGGTATGCACTCGCAGCAAACCTTTCTGTAAATCCTGTCCTTTAAGCGCCGATTGCATGGCGTTTGCCAAGGGTAGAATGACGAATTATCCAGCATCCAAACCCAAAAAAACCTTGCCTCAAAAACAAACGGTGATGTTGCTGGTGCAAAATTGCAACAAGGAAGTGCTCATGCTCAAGCGCCCGCCAGCCGGTATCTGGGGCGGCTTATGGTGTTTTCCTCAATTTGAAAATAACCGCGAAGCTAATGATTGGCTGCTTGAACAACACCGGGTCGAACTGCAGCAGGCAACAAAACTTGATACCATTCACCATGTTTTTAGCCATTTTAAACTGGAAATCAAGCCGTATCTTGTCTTGAATAGCGACCATCCATCCCCATTAAAGTCCTCAGAAAAGCTAAGCGTGATGGAAGCGACTGAGCTGCTCTGGTATAACCTTAATACGGAATTAAACGGCGGTCTTGCGACTCCCGTTAAAACCTTATTATCACAACTTACGGAAAACCAAATCAAGGATTAAAGCTATGACGCGAATGGTGCATTGTTCAAAACTGGGCAAGGAAGCGGAAGGTCTGGAGAGGATGCCTTACCCGGGCGATCTTGGCCAGCGAATTTACAACGAAATTTCCAAACAAGCCTGGCAAGAATGGGTCAACCACCAGACCATGCTGATGAATGAATATCGTTTGTCTCCCATTAACGCCAAGGATCGTAAATTCCTGGAAGAAGAAATGGAAAAATTTCTGTTTGGCGAGGGCGCTTCCAAAATTGACAACTTCGTTCCTGAATAAAGCGTCTCATTAGAGGCAGATCACATGGCAAGCAACTGGATACCCGCCAAAGTCATTGAAAACCGTGTTTTGACCGCACGGCATTTTTCACTGATTTTTGATGCACAACTGATGCCCTTCGAAGCCGGGCAGTTTGCGCGCCTGCAAGTCGATGTTCCTGATGAAGATGGACACATGGTTAAAGCCGCCAAGCCTTATTCGCTGATCAATTCGCCTGAAGAAAAGTATGGCGAAGTTTATTTCAACATCGTGCCGGGCGGCAAGGTATCTAACGCACTGGCCGCCCTCAAACCGGGGGATTCGCTGGAAATCGCCCAGCCCTGTGTTGGCTTTTTCGTGCTCTCGCAAATTCCAGATGCACGACATATCTGGATGCTGGCGACAGGCACCGGCATTGGCCCCTATCTTTCCATGCTGAAAACCGCCGAACCCTGGCATCGTTTTCAAAAAATCATTCTGGTTCATGCGGTTTCTCATGCGGAGGAACTGACCTATCAAGAATTAATCATGCGCTTTAAACACGATCATCCGAGCCAGTTTGGGTACATTCCAGTGGTAAGCCGGGAAGACTATCCGGAAGCATTGCGTGGTCGCATCCCCGCGCTGATCGAAGACGGCAGTCTGGAAAAAAAAGCAGGCCTGAAAATCAGCAAGGAAGAGTCGCACGTGATGATTTGCGGCAACAGTGGTTTCCTGAAAGACACCAAGGAAGTACTCAAAAAGCGTGGCATGGAACGCCATCTGAATCACAAGCCAGGGCAGATTTCATCCGAGCAGTATTTTTAAATACTCAGATATAAAAAATTGTTTTAGCCCCTCTTTAGCGCCGCCTTAGCGCCTCTATGGATAAGTCGGGAATTTTTTCTTTTTCTTATTCAAAATGGAAGTTCTAAGCACAGTGAAACTTATGCTTGGACTTGCGATTAAACTGGCGTTGTAGGCATCCCTGATTTCAGCCGATACCTGATGTAAACCGCGATCCAGCCCTGTCAGGTTAACTGCTCGCGAAGTTCCGTTGGAAACCTGTTTGCCATCAAGAAACACCACAATAGAGTGACCCTTTTTCAATTTGGGTTTAATATCCAGCATCAGTGTAACATCGCCGTCATTGGCGCGGATTGCCTGATCAGCTTTTGGCGCAATAATACTGAGGCTTTGGTAATTTCCTCCTGTGTCCCTGGGTTTATTCTCTTCCTGGTGCGGCGCTGAATATTGGGCGCCTGATGAACGCCACTGGTTGCCATAGTTTTTAATCACCGTTATCGGGGGCGGCGTAAATGGTTCCGCTTTTACGCCTTTGGGCGGTTTATCGCCATATTGCGTTTTACCATAACGATCTTTCCACTTGAAAACGCCATCGGCGCTTGCTGTGGAGAATAACAGAGGTATTGATAAAAGAAGCAAGCTTAACATTATTCTGGCCGAAGCTGTTGAAAACATGAATCTACACCTTTCTTTTGTAATGGTTTCCTGCAAAAGTCTCTTGTAACGTGATGTTATGTCGCCATTATAACAAATAATTCTTTTTTATTTTTAAATCGAAACCAAAACAAGATAAAAGGTAGGAGAAATCAATGGGTACGGAATTAAAACCTGTCAATCAGGATGACAGGAAATGGGGCGCTATCGCGCATTTTTCTGCATTAATCGGATTATTATTACCACTGGGGCTAGTGCTGGGGCCCTTACTGGTGTGGGCGCTAAAAAAGAATGACAGCGCTTTTATTGAACAGCAAGCCAAGGCGGCGCTCAACTTTCAGTTGACCATTTTGATTGCCACATTTGCTTTGGTGATTTTGAGTTCGCTCATTCGTCCGCTTATGCCGCTTGCTTTCGTGATCGGTCTGGCAGGACTGATTTTCGCAGCCATGGCGGGTTTTAATGTGCTTAAAGGCAGGGACAGCAGCTATCCCTGGTCATTAAGACTAATCAGGTAACTCGTCCAAAACCCCAGGAAAACGCCAGATTAAATTTATCCGTACCACCCAGTCGAACGCCATGGAACATGGTTTCGGCCATTTTGGTTGAATTGCGAATATGCGCCACGTCGATCATCAGTTCGGCGTCTGCGACCAGTCGTTCAACATCTTCTCCCGGATACCCGGCCCAGTATTTTAAATCATGCAGGAAGCAGGCAGGATAGATATCCTTGCCATTGGTCACATCCGGCCACATGGTGCAACCGTCACTGACAAAGCTTAGGGTGGGCGGGTCTTTTTCGATTTTTTTCCAGAGCTCATGCAAGCCGTAATGCTCACAGATCTCCCTGATTTTGCTCAGCGGCACTTCTTCATGGACGGCGGGTAATCTGAAAGTTTCAGGCGTCATAATCTTTTTCCGTGCTTTTTCCCGTATAATCCGGGCCTGCTATTATACAAGAATATACGACAAAACCTTATATGAGACCGGCATGAATCTGGATCAACGACATCACGACAAGGAACCAACCAGCAAGGGTGAAAAAGTCTTCTTGCTGGTCTTCAGTCTTGGCTTCCTTTTCATGATGGGCATGGAACTCATGAGCAATTATGAGCCCCGAAAACTGGGCGCGCTGCTGTTCGTCTTGTTCTGGATTCCCTTGCTGTTTATTCATGAATTTGGTCATGCAATGATGGCGAAACTGCTAGGCTGGCGCGTCAGCCGCATCGTGATCGGCGTCGGAAAAATTTTTACCCGGACTCGACTATTTAATGCGCCCATGGAAATACGCATGATACCTCTGGAAGGTTTCGTACAGATTGCGCCCAGAAACCTCACGCTGGCGCGTTTCAAGCACGCGCTTATCTACTTTGCGGGTCCCGGCATAGAGCTATTGGTGTTTTTTTCAAGCGTCTTCTATCTGGGCGGTTTCGAACAATTTTTTACAATCACAAACGAATACTGGCGTATAGCGCTACAAAGTTTCGCCTTTGCTGCACTGGTTGGCGCAGTGATCAACCTGATTCCGATGAGTATTGTGACGCAGGACGGGAGCACGCCCAATGACGGCATGGGCATACTGCTTTGTCTATTTGCAAGTGAAATGGATTACGAAAGCTGGATCAGGGATGCTGATAAGGCGCGAGAGCAGAATAGATCATTATAGCCAACACATCAAACGAAAGCACAAGTAACTGGTTTCGCCAAAAGAGTACATTGTTTTAATTGTTCTAAAGCCAGAACACCACACATAAATTAGATCTTGCTTAAACTTCTTCATGGTTTTTTTAATGGGTCTTGCCGATTATCAAAAACAGAGTGGACAATAATATCTCGCCCATCATTTTCAATGGTGTAATAAATTGAGAAAGGAAAACGCCTTATGACACACCTTCTAAAATTTGCATAGACTAAAGCATACATCTTAGGCCGTTCTTTTATTTTTACTTCACAATTTTCAATACAATCAAGAAACTCAAAACCTAATCCTTCTTTTTGTTTTTCATACCATATTAATGCAGTTTCAATGTCGTCTTTTGCTCTTTCAGTATAACTAAGTTTCATTCACAATGGCTTTGGCATTTTTCCTTATATCATCGAGCTTATAAAGTTTTAACTCGCCTGCTTTATAAGCATCATATCGTTTATCCAGCTCTTTCTTTTGCCATACGGCGAGAGGAAGCTCTGAATTACTTTTAGCTATAGAATCCCATATCTCTTCAACAAGCATTAACTTCTGAGATAAATCAAGTTGCTCAACTTCAAGTTTTATTTCTTCTGGCTTCATTCATGTATCCCATCCAATTAACTGAATTATAACTCTTTTAACTTGCCTTATCTATATCGCCAGGATTTTACCTGTCAATTGTTTGCTTGATACGACCACAAACGCCATGATCGAGATTAAACTAAGATTCCGGCAAAAACCGCGTCCAGTCGCACTGATTATCGCCAATGGCGAAAAAGAACGGGTTCAGCAACGAATCCTTGGCGTTATAGAGAAGCGGCGACATATCGGTCTGAACCAGCTTGCCGCCGGCTTCTTCCACCACGCAATGCGCGGCAGCGGTGTCCCATTCAGAGGTCAAGCCAAGACGCGGATAGAGGTCGGCGCTGCCTTCTGCGATCAGGCACATTTTAAGGGAGCTGCCGATGCTGATTAGTTCATATTCGCCTTTTTCCGCCTTGACGTTTTCCAGAAATTTAAGCAGCATTTCACTGGCGTGGGAGCGGCTTCCCGCAAACACCGGATGATCCGGCATTTTACGCGCATGGATTCGTTGTACTGGCCCTTCAGCCTGCTGTTTGTAGCTGCCATGAGCCAGGCTGGCGTAATACAAAACATCCAGCGCGGGCGCATAGACAACGCCGAGCACCGGTTTATGCTGGTGAATCAACGCTATGTTTACTGTAAAACTGTCGCGACGATTGATAAACTCTTTCGTACCATCCAGCGGATCAACCAGCCAGTAGGTTTCGCTCGCGGCGCGTTTTGCAAAGGGCTGGCTTGCGGATTCTTCCGACAAAACCGGATAGACGGGTTGTAATTTGTTCAACTCCGCTTCGATATGATGGTGCGCCGCCATATCGGCCGCCGTCAGTGGTGAGTTATCCGCCTTGGTTTTAACTTCAAAACCGTCCCTGTAAACCTGCATGATTTTTTCGCCGGCCTCCCTGGCGATGCGGTTAATTTCAGGCAACAGTTCATGCGCCTGGTTTTCAATGAGTTGAATATTCATGGTATTCCATTTTTTAGAAAAACAAAGCGTAGTCTATAGGATTGGGTCCAAACAATCGGATATTATTTAATAGATTCTTCGAATGATTTACAATATCAATATTTATGATAAAATAAATTATTTATAATAGATACAATAAGGGCTTACTATGAACAAAATTATTTCTTTGACGGCTATAGTCGCGATTTCTGGACTAACAGGTTGTGCATCAATTACAACAAGCGCTATGCAGCCTGTAAAAGTTTCTGCGAAAACCACGAATGGCCAACAACTTAGCAATGTTGATTGTTCTTTAAAAAATGAAAAGGGGCAATGGAAAGTTGAAGCGCCCAATACTGTTAAAGTACATAAAGACTCTGCAGACTTGATTGTCGAGTGCCATAAACCAGGTCAACCAAATGGAAAATTACGCGCCATATCCAGAGCAGGAGCGGGTATGTATGGCAATATTTTAATTGGCGGCGGAATTGGGGCAGCTATTGATCATACATCAGGAAAGGCCTATAACTATCCTGATAATTTACCAGTGGTCATGGGTAAAGTTGATACAGTCGTAGATAGACGATCATCAACAAACAGTAGCAATACATCAACAAACTGAAAACGCCAACTTTCAGAAGGGCTTTATATAGCCCTTCTCAGCACGTTTTTAAGTAAATAAAGCGCTGCAACGCTGCGCCCTTCGGCAAAATCATCACGCCTAATCAAGTCGTCGATGGCGCTTATTTTCCAGGGAACCACTTCTAATTCTTCTGGCTCATCACCCGGTTCGCGGTGTTCCGTCAGTTGCTCGGCAAGTACGATGCTGGTGATATGGCCCATATAGCCCGGCGCCAGGCTTAATTGCTTCAAAAGGGTCAGTTTGCCGGATTCGTAGCCGACCTCCTCCATGATCTCTCGGTTGGCGGCATGTAGAATCTGCTCGCCTTCTTCAACCTTGCCCTTGGGGAAACCCAGTTCATAGCGTTCGGTTCCCGCTGCGTATTCGCGGATCAGTAAAATTTCGTCATGCAAAACGGGTATAATCAATACCGCGCCATGACCACGGCTGGCGATGCGTTCATAGATGCGTTTTTCGCCATTGGAAAACTCCAGATCAAGCGCTTCAATTTTAAACAACCGGCTGCTTGCAACGGTACTGATCTGGTGTATGGTTGGTTTTTTTCTCATATAGAGCGAGTTTACAGCTTGATGAAAACAATTCCCATAGATTGGCAAGATATTAACACCGTATTTCTGGATATGGACGGCACCTTGCTGGATTTACATTTTGATAATCACTTCTGGCTGGAGCATATGCCAAAGCGTTATGCAGAAAAACACAGCATTACACTGGAGCAGGCGCGACAAAACCTGATGGCGAACTATAAGGCGCATGAAGGCTCGCTGAAATGGTATTGTCTGGATCACTGGCGCGACGCTTTACAAATGGATATCGTCAGTCTCAAACATGAAGTGGCTGACCGCATAGCCATTCGCGCCAATGTGCTTGAATTCCTGGATTATCTACACGGATTAAACAAACGGGTTGTACTGCTGACCAATGCGCATCAGGAAACCGTCAAGCTAAAATTTGACTATACCGATATTGCACATCATTTTGATCGCATCATTACAGCGCATGATGTGGGTCTCGCCAAGGAACAACCCGGCTTCTGGCAGGCGCTGGTAAAAATGGAAAATTTTGACAAGGCGCACAGTTTGTTTATTGACGATAACCTGGATGTACTGAAAAACGCCCAGGACTACGGCATAAAGCATTTAATCGCCATCAAGCAGCCGGATTCCAGGCAGGATAGCAAGGATACGAAAAATTTTACTGCGCTTGAGTGTTA
>JANTHA010000100.1 GCA_024762625.1 Thiotrichaceae bacterium | reverse complement strand
CTCAGGCGTAGCGCCTTGTCAACACGCACCAGAGAATTTCCATGAAAACGCCATTGGCGTACTGACTGGCCTTCACACGGTGAAATAACGCCATGTTCAACCAGTTTGATCATACGCTCGGCTGGAATATGACAACGATCACATAATTCTGCGAGCGTCAGTTGCGTCTCTTCTTCCAGAATATGTCCCGACAGGGTAGTGACTGTTTTACTGTTCATTGGCATATCCTCTTAAAACAAATAGCTTCGCGGGTTAAAATCCAGCTCTTTCTGCATTTTCTCATAGAGCGCTTTGGCTTTCGGATCAGTCGCCAGCGGTATCGAAACCTGCAACACCACATAGAAGTCGCCCGGATTCTTACCTGGCAGACCGCGCCCTTTCAGACGTAATTTACGCCCCTGCTGGGAATTCGGCGGTATTTTCATGCCGACCTTGCCGGTTGGCGTAGGCACTTCTATTTTTGCGCCCAGCGCCATTTCCCATGGGGTTGCGGGCACATTCAGGTAAATATCCTTGCCTTCGACCGTGTATAATTTATGCGGCTTGAAGGCGACTTCCAGCAACAGGTCGCCCGGCGGCGCATCCCCCATTCCCGGATTGCCCTGTTTTGCAAGGCGAATGGTCTGGCCTTCCTTGATGCCTTTGGGAATTTTGACACTGAGCGTGCGGGTTTTGTTGACCACCTGCCCCTTGTCATTCACTTCAGGAATCTGCAGTGTAAAGGAGCGTGTCGCGCCGTTAATGGAGTCTTCCAGATCAATCAGCACCCTGGCGCGTATATTTTCGCCCCGCGCGTTAAAGCCGCGCGAACCGCCGCCGCTACTGTAATAAGACCCGCCGCCGCGCGCGCCGCCAAACAGGTCTTCAAAGAAACTGCTGTAATCGTGCGCGTTGCCGGAGGTATAACCGCCGCCGCCAAAATCAAACTGATCTTTCCAGTCTGGCGGCGGCCTAAACCCTTCCTGCCCGGCTTTCCAGTTTTGTCCTAGTTGATCATAGGCTTCCCGTTTTTCCGGATCCTTAAGGACTTCGTATGCTTCGCCGACTTCCTTGAATTTACTTTCAGCATCGCTTTCTTTGCTGACATCCGGATGATATTTACGCGCAAGTTTACGGTAGGCGCGTTTAATCTCATCCTGAGAAGCATCTTTTTTGACGCCCAGAATCTTGTAATAATCTTTATATTCCACTCTTTATCCTGTTTATTTTCTCAGTCAAGCCGATTTAATAACGCAATTACTTTTCATGCCACGGCTGTTACGAATTTGATTAAAAAAGTTAGTCAATAACAAGCGATGACGAAAGCGGGCTGAAAAACAGCCCGCCATTTTAAACAACTTAAGTGCGCCTCATTAAGTGCGCCTCATTAAATAGAGACGCCATTAATTACACCCTTCTGTCCATCTCACAACGCCATCCGAAGCGCGCAACAGACAGTCAGGCCAACAGTTATTTTACTTCAATTTTACGTCGCTTATGATGCTCGGATTTATTAACCTCGATACGCAGCACGCCATGCTTATAGCTGGCGCTGGCTGAATCCGCATCGACATCATAGCCTAACGGTAAAATACGTTCAAAGTAACCGTAAGCGCGTTCATTTACCGTATAATCGCCTTTTGTCTGTTCCTTTTCAATACGCTTTTCACCTTTTACATACAAAACATTGTCCACCACGCTGATATCAAAATCAGCTTCAGACATACCTGGCGCTTCCAGCGTGACCACGACCTTGTCATCGTCATCGTAAATATCCGCGCTTAACAGACCCCAGCGAACTGCGTTGGCCGCCTCATCCTCATCTTTGGGATGAAAGCGGGTCAGCGCATTGCTGGCGCGGTGAACCAGGTGATTCCACCCCCTGCTCACCGAATCCCAGGTTCGGTTAAATGTTTTACTTACATCGTCTAAACCAATCATATTCTCACCTCTCTTTAATATTCTTTAATTCAATTTTTCGTGTAACGTCTAAAACGCCTTACGCCGCTTTAACTTCAATTTTACGCGGTTTATGTTTCTCTGAACGCGGGATAACCAGCTTAAGGACGCCATCTTTCAATTTTGCATCAATCTTGCTGCTATCCAGTTCTGCGCTCAGTGTAAACTGGCGGTTATAGGAGCCTGCATGCACATCCATATAGGTTGGATTTAAATCCTTTGGCGTATGCAGATTGACGCCTCCCTTAATGCTGAGCACATCATGGTCGACATTAATATCCAGCGTGTCATGATTTACGCCCGGCAAATCAACATAAATGGTTGCGCCGTCATCGGTTTCGATGATGTCGGCCGCAGGCGTTAGCTCCAGAGACTGGGCGCGCAAGGCATTGGCTGCCGCAGATTGCGCCATCTCATTGCTCGCAGTTGCTTGATCAGTTGTAGTCATCTTGTTGTCAGTCATCTTAAAATCCTCCTTACGCATTAATCTGAATTTTACGCGGCTGGGTTTCTTCACGCTTGGCGACGCTAATGTGTAACACGCCATCGCGATAAACCGCTTCGGTTTTGCCCGGATCAACGTCTTCAGGCAGGGTAATCACCCGCTTGAATTTGCCCGCAAAACGTTCACGACGAACCGTGGCTTGCTCATCAACCGCTTCGAGCTTGCGCTCGCCGGTAACGCTCAGTAAATTCTTCTCCAGCGAAACATCCAGCTCCGCAGGATCCATACCCGGCGCAAACAAATAAATTTCAACGCTGTTTTCGGTAACGCCCATATTCACCTGTGGATAGGCGCGCAACCGACCTGCACCCGGCGCAAACGCCGGATAATCAGTTGATAACACTTCATCCAGTCCTTCAAACAAAGCTGGAATTGAAGGACCAAAACGCATCATGTTGGAAATCATTACTACCTCCTTTTATATTTGGTTAATTAATCAAACGAAACCAACCTTGCTTTGATAACCTTGATAACGTTGATAACGTTGATAACGTTGATAACATCGCTGTAATAATCAAAGTAGGTTGATCGAATTGATTTTCAAGTTACGCAGGTAGTATGAGTAAATCTTTGCTATTATTCTGTCACCCTACTGACAGTTTTCAGATGAAATAATTAAGCAACATCGGGATAATACAATCGTGACAGCTTAAAGCATATTTTCCGGCTTTTTCTTCACCCCGACGGACGTCGGTCGTGGTTACACTATGAACTATTGGTTTGTTTAGTTTGTTTTAATTCATAAGCCATCTGATTTCCAGCCACGACAGCTCATATTATTAGACAAGCGCCCAGTAGCCAGAGCATTTCACTGATTTCCACGGTGGCGCCGAGGGTGTCGCCGGTGCAGCCGGAAAGACGCTGTATCATCAGCCTTCGTAAAAGCCAGAAGCCTGTGGCAACGAATACCAGCCCCCAAAATGATATCAACAAGCCCAGCAACAGACAGACAATAATGATGACGCCCGCAGTATCTCGCGGCAAGTGCTTGATGATTGATGAGGCAAGCCCATCCTGGCGGACATAGTCAGTGGATTGCAACATCAGCAAGATCATGGCGCGACCAATAAGCGGCGCAAGTATGACAATCAAAACCTCCCCGCCGCCCAGATGGGAAACCTGGAACAATGCGCTCACCGCAAACACCTTGAGCAATATGACGCAGATAAGCGCGACCACGCCCGCTACGCCCACGGACGAGTCTTTCATGATCGCCAGCGTTTTTTCACGATCTGGCTCACCCTTACTGAAACCGCCAAGCCAGGCATCGGCGCTATCGGCCAGACCATCCAGATGCAGGCCGCCTGACAGCAGAATCCAGATAATCACAATCACAGCGGGCAATACCGGATTGGAATGATCCACAAGCATCAACGGCAAGACGCCTATAATGCCAATAATCAGGCCAATCAAAGGATAGAACAGCACCGAACGCCCCTGGTTTTCGTCTTTAACAACTCCCAGGGACGGCGCAGGCAGTCTTGTTAAAAAAGACAATGCGAGAAAAAAGGGTTGTCTTGCATATTCCAGCCAACGGTTAAAAAAATCGCTCATGTCATTTCACTCACGCCTTGTCATCTTTTCCTGCAACCGCTGCTTCTGCAAAGGTCGCCATGTCATTATGCAGGGCGCAAGCGGCGCGCATCAGCAGCGCAGCCGTCGCGGCTCCGCTTCCTTCGCCGAGACGCATTTGAAGATCAAGCAAGCCTGTCTGGTTCATTTCCTGCATCGCCTTGCGGTGACCCTGCTCAGCGGAAATATGCGAAAAGAACAGCCAGTCGGAAATATCCGGATTTATTTTAAGCGCGCATAAGGCGGAGGCGCTACTAATAAAACCATCCACCAGCACCGCGAGGCCGCTTTGCGCCGCATGGATCGTTGCGCTGCAAAGTGCAGCGATTTCAAAACCGCCCACACAACGCAACCATTCAAGCGCATCGTCGCCGCACTGATGCTGATGCAGACTATAGATACGCTCCACCACCTCTGCTTTACGCGCAATACCTTGTTGATCCAGACCGGTTCCTGCGCCGCTGGCCTGCTCCGCACTGAGTCCCAGCAAGGCGCAGTAAAGCGCCGATGCCGCCGTAGTGTTGCCGATGCCCATGTCGCCGCCGATAAACAGATCAGCCTTGTGTGCAATTGCGCGCTCTACTGCATCAAAACCCGCCTGCAATGCGACTTGTAACTGTTGCTGCGTCATCGCCGCTTCCCTGGCGCTATTGGCTGTCCCCTTGCCTGCGCGTTGTACGATCAGACCCGGCGCATCGGGCAATTCATTCAATACGCCTACATCGATCACTTCCAGCGAAGCGCCCAGCTGTGTCGCCAAAACGTTGATCGCCGCGCCGCCATTCAGAAAATTAAGCGCCATCTGTCCGGTTACTTCTTGTGGAAAGGCGGATACGCCCTCCTCGGCCACGCCATGATCTGCCGCAAACACACTGATCGCGATATTATCCAGGCCAGGTTGATGAGATTGCTGCAAGTCCGCAAGCCGCACCGCGATATCTTCCAGCTTCCCCAGCGAACCCGGCGGTTTGGTCAGTTGTGATTGGCGCTCAAGCGCCTGTTCGCGAAACACCGGATTTCTTGAAGGACAGGACCCAGTTATCCTTTCAACTATTTGTTTTTCCATTTCTTTCCCCTTTTAAATGATGCGGCAAGCCCGCCACCATCAAAATTACCTGATCCATTTTTTTGGCAAGCTGTTGATGCAGCCAACCCGCTTCGTCCACATAACGACGCGTCAGCTCGCCCATGGGAATGATACCCAGCCCCACCTCATTACTCACCAGGATGATCTGACCAGGCAAATGGTTCACAGACGCCAGTAAGTCTTCAATTTCGCGATGCAAACGGTTTTCATCTTCCAGCATCAGCAAATTCATCAACCACAGAGTCAGACAATCCACCAGCAATACCCTTTGTGGCGACGCCTGCCGTTTTAATGTATCGGACAAGGTTAATGGTTCTTCAATCGTTTTCCAATTGCCTGGCCTGTTTTTCTGATGATGCCTGATCCGGCGCGCCATCTCCTCATCCCCCGCTCTTGCCGTGGCGATGTAAACCACTTCAAAACCTGATTCATGCTCGGCTTTACGGGCCAGTGTTTCAGCATAATGGCTTTTACCCGAACGCGCACCGCCCAGAATAAAACAGTTATTATTTTGCTTCATTAGTTTTGAAAAAAAGTCTATTTTAAAAGGTGAACATAGTAAACTGGATCATAATACATCGTTGCATGAGTCGATGCGATTCAATTCAAATCGCCAAGTGAAAATAACCAGACAAAAACAACGGTACGAAAAACTTCAAGTGAGGCATAAATGCGAGACATTATAAAAGCAGCCATCCGCACCATACCGGATTATCCAAAGCCCGGCATCCAGTTCCGGGACATTAGCACGTTGCTGGAGGAACCCACTGCCCTGCGCATGACGATCGACACCATTGTACATCGCTACCTGCGCCAGAATATCACCGCCGTTGCGGGCATTGAGGCGCGTGGATTTATTTTTGGCACAGTGGTCGCCTATGAACTTGGCGCCAGTTTCATCCCGGTGCGCAAGGCGGGGAAACTGCCCGGCGACACCATCTCACAAAGTTATCAACTCGAATATGGCGAAGACAGTATTGAGGTGCACAGCAACTGCGTAAAGCCCGGCGCGCGCATTTTGCTGATTGACGACCTGATCGCCACAGGCGGTACCGCCGCCGCAGCAATTAAGCTGATCCGCCAGTTAAATGGCGACATTATCGAAAGCTGTTTTATCGTCGATTTACCGGATCTTGGCGGCAGCCGTAAATTGAAAGAAGAACTGGATTGCCCGGTATTCGCTCTGTGTGAATTTGAGGGCGATTGATACGCTGAACAATTATTTTAAGCCTTAAAAACCAACAACCATGACAACGAACCAGCCAGCAGTAACCAGCGTAGATGTATTGCTCGTCGGCGCTGGCATCATGAGTTCTACGCTGGGCATGTTGCTCAAACAACTTGACCCTTCACTCAGCATGATCCTGGCGGAACAACGTGATGAGGTCGCCGTCGAAAGTAGCAACGCCTGGAACAACGCCGGTACAGGTCATGCCGCCTGGTGCGAATTAAATTACACGCCTGAAAATCCACAAGGTGAAATCAGCATTCAGAAAGCGCTACAAATCAATGAATCTTTTGAAATCAGCCTACAGTTCTGGTCATTTCTTGTAGAAAATAAACTGCTTCAAGACACTGCGAGCTTTATTCGACCAACACCTCATCTCAGCTTTGTCTGGGGTGAAAAAAACATTTCTTTTCTGCGTCATCGTTTTGAAACATTACAAAAACACCATCAATTTTCAAATCTCGAGTTTAGTGATGATCCCGAACAAATCACACAATGGATCCCCCTGGCGATGCAAGGTCGGGACAAAACAGAAGCAGTGGCGGCAACGCGCTATAAGTATGGAGCAGACATCAATTTCGGCGCACTCTGCAGACACATGCTTGGACATCTTGAAAAACAACAAAACTTCGAATTATGTCTTAAAGAGCGCGTCACCGATCTGCAAAAACACGAACAGCATGGTTGGCTGGTTCACCTTGAAAACACCCGAACGGGCGACAAAAGAGTCATCAAGACCCGCTTTTTATTTATTGGCGCAGGCGGAGGCGCTTTGCCGCTTTTACAAAAATCAGCCATCCCCGAGACTAGGGGTTATGGCGGTTTTCCTGTCAGCGGTCAGTTTCTGCTTTGTTCAAATCCGCAAATCGTGGCGCAACATGAGGCCAAGGTCTATGGAAAAGCGCCTCAAGGCGCACCGCCCATGTCGGTTCCACATCTTGACGCGCGACATATCAATGAAGAGAAAGTCCTTTTGTTTGGTCCCTACGCCGGATTCACGAGCCGTTTTCTGAAACAGGGTTCGCCTTTTGATCTTATAAAATCAATCAAAACCGACAATATCTTACCCATGCTGGCCATTAGCCGCGACAGTTGGCCCCTGATTCGCTACCTGATCAGGCAGAGCCTGCAAACACATCAATCCCGCATGCGCATGTTGCGGGAATATTATCCGCTCGCCAATGAGAAAGACTGGAAACTGCACAACGCCGGGCAACGCGTCCAGATAATAAAAAAATATAATCAATGCGGAGGAAAGCTGGTTTTTGGAACCGAAGTGGTCACTGCGGCTGATGGTTCTATGGCGGCCCTGCTAGGCGCATCGCCGGGTGCTTCAACTGCAGTTGACGCCATGATCAGCGTCATCGAAAGATGTTTTTCCGGGCGCTTAAAAGACCCGCAATGGCGAGATAAAA
>JANTHA010000099.1 GCA_024762625.1 Thiotrichaceae bacterium | reverse complement strand
AGGATCAAAATTTGTTTCCAGTATACTGATTTCGCGAGGTATTGCGTCTGTTTCCTTCATCGCTAACCCCCTGTAACTGGGGGAAAAAAAGCCAATTCATCGCCATCGTTGAGTAATGCATCAGCAGAGGTGTACTCATGGTTGACGGCAATTAACAGATTGTCGCTAATCTCGCTCTGGCCTGTCGCTTGCCGCCAGGCGTCAACAACGCTAATCGGGCCGGATGCTTCAATCTCATCACTTGCGCGCCCCATCTGTTCTCTTAAACTGGCAAAATAGAAGATTTTAATCGCCATGCTGAACTCCTCATATTCAAAACAAACAATGTAGCAAAAAAAAAGACCACTATGCGAGGTCTTTTTTAAACATGCATGGATTATTTACGCCGGCTGCTGTTCAGCGCCCAGATGAACCGGCTTCAAAATGGGTTCAATATCAACTTCATCGCCAAATTTTTCTTTGGCGTAACGAGCCGCCTGGGTTCGCTCACGAAAAAAACGATCTTCTCCAATTTTCTCCATGAGGCCAGAACGCATGAACGCATCACGCATTGATTTTTTGGCGCGCGCGATATAGAGCTCAATTCCCGCCGCCTCTAATCGCTCTGCAATGCGGCCCAGTGTTTCTTCTCCTGTGGAATCAACCAGATCAACCGATTCAAAATCCAGAATCAATACCTTGAGATTAGGTTTTTCCGCAATTGCGTTTAATACTTTTCCTTCCAGGTAACCAGCATTGGCAAAGTATAAATCGCCGTCATAGCGATAGATCGCCACAGTATCACTGGTTTTTAAATTAAATAATCTGGCGTTACGCAAGGTGCCGTCCTCATGTCGACTCACCTCGACAAAATGGGGACTCATGGTTCGATACAGGAATAGACCCAATGAAAGCAAGACGCCAATCATGATGCCATTTTCAAGATGTGGCGCGAAAAACAAGGTGGTGAAAAAAACCACAATAGCGACCATGCCATCATGTCGATGTACTTTCCAGGCGTGCTTGATAGGTTCTATTTTAATCAGATTAAATACAGCCACCATGATAACCGCCGCGAGCGTCGCCTGTGGCAAGTGATAAAGCAACGGCGTTAAAAACAGCAATGTAACAGCCACCAGAATGCCTGTTACAGCCGAAGAAAATCCGGTTTTGGCGCCAGCCGAAAAATTCACCGCAGAACGAGAAAACGAACCGGAAACTGCATATCCTTGAAAAAAAGACGAGACAACATTTGATAAACCCTGACCCACCAGTTCCTGGTTCGCAGATAGTCGCTGACGCGTTTCAGATGAAATAGCTTTGGCCACCGAAATCGCTTCGACAAATCCCAGTAAGCCGATAATGGTCGCTGACACTATCAGATGTACGGCCTGATTGAAGTCGACATCGGGCGTTTTAAAACTAGGCAAACCGCGAGGAACCACGCCAACCACTTCTGCGCCCCTGACCTGATAATCAAGAAAATAGGCCAGCAAGGTGCAGACTACAACCGTAATTAACACATTGGGCAAGCGGGGAGCGACCTTTTTTATATACACCAGAAGAAACAATGAGAACAGGCCCATGGCAAGGGTAACAAGGTGTGTTTGTGGTATATCCTGAATCAAATTCCAGACAGTTTCGTAATGGTGTTCTCCCTTGCGGGTGGTAATGCCGAATATCTTACTCATCTGGGAGCTAGCGATAATCAGGGCTGCCGCATTGGTAAAACCCACAACAACCGGATGTGATAGAAAATCAACCAAAACGCCAAGACGCAACAAGCCTAGTGAAAGCTGAAAAAGTCCAACCATCAAAGCCAGCATGGCAGCGTAGGCAAGATAACCATCCGGGCTTAAAGCAAGCGGCTCCAGAGCGGCTGCCGTCATCAAGGAAACAATGGCTACCGGTCCTGTTGCAAGTTGTCTTGAAGACCCGAAAACCGCCGCAATGATAACCGGCAGAAAGGACGCGTACAAACCAACGTAGGCCGGGAGTCCCGCCAGCTGCGCATAAGCCATTGATTGCGGCACCAGAACCAGCGCCACTGTAAGGCCTGCTATCGCATCCGCCTTAAGCACGCCCGGATTTTTTAACTCGCCAATCCATTCCTTAAATGGGGTGAAGCGCTCTTTCCAGTCAACAAGAATCGAAGTAAATGCATTTGCCATATTTTATCCAACCGAATAAAAGCCAGGAAATTCAATTGACGGAATTAGATCATAGCATGTGAACAAACCCACAATGGACAATTTGTGATGCGCTATTTCGCCTTATATTTCCCCATAAAAGACGCCTCAAGAACGCCGCGAATATTAGAAAGGTCTTTTTGTTGCAGGAATTTTCAAGATGACTTCACCATGATTCTTCTATGGCTACACCCATCCTTGTGAAGCCTTACCCCGACCATTTTCAAGCCTCACACATCTACGCGGTATTATTCCTTTACACTTTCCTGTACTTAGAAATCAATGAAATAGAGAAATTTGTCTTATTATGTCAAACGTTACAAACAGACAAACCACGCATTTTTATTCAACAGTCACCGATTTCGCCAGGTTGCGTGGCTTGTCCACGTCAGTCCCCTTGAAGACAGCGACATGGTAAGAGAGCAATTGCAGCGGGATGGTATAGATAATCGGCGCTATGCTTTCTGGCACTTCCTCCATTTCGATTACCTGAATATTATCCTGCGGCGATATGCCCGCGCGCTTATCGGCGAACAGATAGAGTACGCCGCCGCGTGAACGGACTTCTTCGAGATTAGACTTGAGTTTTTCCAACAGGGCGGTATTGGGCGCCACAGCGATGATCGGCATTTCACTGTCCACCAGCGCCAAAGGGCCGTGTTTAAGTTCGCCCGCGGGGTAGGCTTCTGCATGGATGTAAGAAATTTCCTTGAGCTTCAGCGCGCCTTCCATGGCGACAGGATATTGATCGCCGCGACCAAGGAACAATGCATTGTGCTTTTCGATAAACTGTTCTGACATGCGCTCGATGGCTTTATCATGCTCCAGTGACTGCTCCAGTAGAGCAGGCAGTTTTTTAAGGTTCTCTACCAGCTCTGCAATCTTCTCCTGATTGTCGTTTCTTGCCTGCATTAATAATGCGATCAGCAATTGCAAGGCAACCAGTTGTGTTGTAAACGCCTTGGTTGATGCTACGCCGATTTCAGGTCCGGCAATCGTCAAAAGCGAATAGTCGGACTCGCGTTGCAGGGAACTTTCCGCAACATTACAAATGCTTAAACTCGCGAGACAACCCAGCGATTTAATTTTATCCAGCGCCGCCAGCGTATCTGCGGTTTCACCTGATTGTGAAATCGTTACGAACAACACATCTTTTCTGGGCGCTTGTCGGCGATAGCGGTACTCGCTCGCAACTTCAACATGACACGGGATGTCAGTGAGGCTTTCCATCCAGTAACGCGCAATCAACCCCGCATGATAACTGGTGCCGCAAGCTACGATTTGCACTTCCTTAACTCGCGCAAGCGTGTCGCGTACGTCGCCATGAGACGCAAGACTATCCTCATTAACGACTATGCAGTCCTTGATGGTATTGCGCCCAAGACGACCTTCCAGCGTTTTTTGCGCCGCCTGGGGCTGCTCATAGATTTCCTTGAGCATAAAATGGCGGTATTCACCCAGCTCCGAATCCAGCGAGCAGGCTTTTGACTGTTTAATTTCCCGTTCAATCTGCTGACCCTTTTCATCTTCGATCGTTACGCCATCGCGACGCACGACCGCCACATCGCCATTTTCAAGGTATATGAAACGACTGGTGACTGGCAGAATGGCCTGAATGTCAGAGGCAATAAAGTTTTCACCAATGCCGAGGCCAATGACCAGTGGGCTGCCCTGGCGCGCCACGATCAGTTCATCAGGCATTTGTGCTGATATAACGCCTAACGCATAAGCGCCCTGAAGTTCTTTGAGCGATTTTTTTACGGCTTCCAGCAGGCTAACGCCCACATCCAGATTGGACTCGATTAAATGGGCGACGACTTCCGTATCGGTATCTGATTCGAATTCATAGCCCATGGATTGGAGTTTTTCGCGCAGAATTTCATAATTTTCGATGATGCCATTATGCACCACGGCGATTCTGTCTTTACTGATATGGGGATGCGCATTACGCTCGGCTGGCTCGCCATGCGTGGCCCAACGGGTGTGAGAGATGCCAAGCGTTCCATCGTGCGAAACCTTCGCCAGCTTGTTTTCAAGCTCAGCTACCTTGCCCAGAGCGCGCACGCGAACAATTTCAGAATCGTCATCCAACAAGGCCAGACCGGCAGAATCATAACCGCGGTATTCCAGCTTTCGCAGGCCTTCCAGCAAAATTTCGGTAACCGGGCGCTGCGCTATCGCCCCTACTATTCCACACATTACTTTTTATTCCTGATTTTGTTCTGAACGGTTGCTTTCAGGCTGTTTTCTTTTGACAGGACGCCGCCAGCCCTTGATAGTTATCTGTCGGGAGCGAGACAGGGTTAATTCGTTTTCTGGCGCGTCCTTTGTGATAGTCGATCCTGCGCCAATGGTTGCGCCGTCTTCTATGGTCACAGGCGCTACAAGCTGGGTATCGGAACCGACAAAAACCCTGTCGCCGATAGTCGTCTGAAATTTATTGGCGCCATCATAGTTGCAGGTAATTGTTCCTGCGCCGATATTAACGTCATCCCCCATTTGGGTATCGCCAATATAACTCAGGTGGCTGACTTTACTGCCTTCGCCAATCGTTGATTTTTTAATCTCTACAAAGTTGCCTACTTTGGCGTTTGACTTCAAAACAGTTTGCGGCCGGATTCTTGCAAATGGCCCGACATCACAGTTATTGCCTATGATTGCCGACTCCAGTACGGAATGTGCTTTTATTGTGACATTATCGCCGATCTGGCAATCCTGGATAACACAACCAGGTTCAATCGTGACATTTTCGCCCAGACGGACATCGCCGATAAACACATTATTCACGTCTATCAGCACATCCTTACCCGCCATGAGCGCGCCTCGAATATCACAACGCGAAGGATCAACAATGGTTACGCCTTGCCGCATCAGCTTTTCAGCCTGTAACAACTGATAAGCTCTTTCCAGTTGCGCCTGCTGCAAACGATTGTTCACGCCTTGAACCTCAACGGGATCATCACATATGACAGCGTCCACCCTGGCGCCTTCCGCTACCGCTAATGAAACGCAATCAGTCAGATAATATTCCGCCTGGGCGTTATCCGGACTGATCTGGCTCAACCAGCGCTTTAAATCCTTACCTCTAGCGGCGATAAAGCCGGTATTGACTTCCTTAATAGCGCGTTGCTCATCGGTCGCATCTTTCTCTTCAACAATAGACGCCACTCTGCCATCCTGGTTACGGATAATTCGACCATAACCTTCTGGCTCATCCAGTATGGTGGTCAGTACAATCAAACTTGAATCGTTGTTTAGCTGCCCGGCTAGTCGAGCCAGCGTATCCGCCTTGATCAGCGGTACATCGCCATAGGCAATAATCACTACGGCATCGTCATCAATATGAGCCTTCGCCTGCTGTACGGCGTGTCCGGTGCCTTTTTGCTCTTTTTGTTGCGCCCAGCTTAAATCCTGTTGAGCGCCTGAAGATTCGATCATTTCCCTGACCTGGTCACCGCCATGCCCATAAACGATAACATTATTAGATGTATCAAGAGAACGACATGCATCGATTACATGCTGCAACATGGGCTTTCCGCCAACCGGATGCAATACTTTAGGCAATGAAGATTGCATACGGGTGCCCTGCCCTGCTGCAAGAATAATGGAAATTAGGTTCATTTTTCGGTTTTAATCGGTAGATTATTATTTTTGTTCTAGTAGTAATTTAAACAACTCATTTAATTGCGTCTATGCTTACAGCAAAGTCAATTCTTATAAATCTGCCTTGTTCAGGATAGCATTGAATCCTGTTAATGCCGCCAATACTTTTACAACAATTAATATATTTTTTAATTTTCACACACACTATACAGAATAACCAGTATTTCCTCATCAAACATTTTAAAAAACAAAAGAATGCGGTATTCCGCCAAACGGTTTATGGATCTTAATTTCTTAGACTAATACTGTTTACATTGTGGCTTATAGGGAGATAACTGAGCTCCCCAGCGATATTCCAGCGGCGCATTTGGATCCGAAATCACCTTGCCCGCGGCAAGGTTCTGGCGCAACTCCCTTAATGGGATGAAATATTTTTCCCCCAAGGTCATTTGCACCAGACAAAAATCGTTTAGTTCTTTTGTTTCAGCCGGCTTTGGCGGCGTCACCGAAAAAAGGGTTTTAGCCCATCGTTGAGGTTGCGTCCAGGGATGGTATTTTTTATGTTTGTCATAGTGGTTTTTTACGGCGCTGAAAAAGGCTTTTAAACGTCTATCGCGCGACGGCGTAGAATAACTGTCATATTCACTACGCGTCATACAACGTCTGCCCTTTTTTCGTATCTCCTGCAAATGCCAAAGGGCGTCATAAACATAAACGGCCCGGTCATTTGCATACATACACAAGGCAATCATTAACCTGAGTGTTTTTTCATCTGGCGATTCCTTGCGTTTACCAAGAGCGCTCGCAATGATATCCGTGAAGCGAACATAATTGTAATTGACCGTTCTTGCAATCTGGAATTGTTCTATATCATAACCAGGCTGCTTCCTAAGCGGCTTCCTGATATTCTGAGGCTGAATAAAGCGTCGATAACCATCGCTAAAATTCTTTGTATCTTCCGGCACATAAAATGGAAATGATGCGATTCGGTCAAGAAAACGGGGCGCCTTGGGTGTTGTAGACGACATCACTTCAGCGATACCCGTGTCGGTGATATTCACTATCTGGTAAGAATGCACGCCAGGCGCAACATAGACATCGCCCGGCTTAATGTCATCCAGTGCAATTGGATAGGTATCATGCCGCAATGTTTTTGTACTGGTCATATCCGCCACATAATCCATAAATTTACGTACGCGAACAGGTTCAGGATATTTATCCCAGCTTGTCATGCCATTACTGATGGTTTTACCCGGACGTCTTGCATTATGAACCACAAAAGGTAATTTGTATTCATAGGAGAAAACCAGTCTCATGGCGTAAACTGCATCGGCGCAATCATGTGAAAACTTGTAATAAATGGGCTTCTTTTCATTCATGAAGAAATCTTCAGTCCAGTTATTTTTAACCCAATGCTGATAGCGTTTTTCCCATACATCATTCCAGGTATTTTCCGCCTTCCACACCATGGCGTATGAAGAAGAAGAAATCACAAACAAAAAGAATAATGTTAAGCCTTTAAACAGCAACCCCATTTTTTTATTCAAGAGCATTCTTTATTTCCATATAATTAGCAGTTTTTTTAATATACGCCCTGGCAAGGATTCCTTTTGGAAGGCGTGGCATGATAAATTCGCCATCATAGTCATATCACATAAACAATCAATAGCTTGCATGTTTCTCATGGCAATCTTTCATAAAATTCCAGTTAATCCAAAATGTTTGTAGGCTTACCTAAAATAAGACCTCAAAACCATTCATAAATTCGATTTTTTCGGCTTTTTTAAGCCGGAAACAGACACACCGGGCGGCAATTGAATAGATTTAGCGCGTCATTATATCAAACATGCAAGCACAAAAAAAATGGGACTGAAGATCACCTTCAGTCCCATTTTATATTCCGAAAACGAAATAGCTACGCTTCAAGCTTCCATCCGGGCAAGCTTGAGAAAGCTACGTCTTAACGGTTCATGAAGCGTTTCAGAGCACTACGAGT
>JANTHA010000098.1 GCA_024762625.1 Thiotrichaceae bacterium | reverse complement strand
GGAGCCTGGTTGGGAGTATGGCTGAAAAAGAAAGCAAAACGGATAAAACAGGCGATAGCGTCAATACTGTCAATGCTCGTGACGATAATGACGAAGATCATGTTGCAATCAAGCGGTTTAAATACCGGCTTGAGAACCTGTCGGATGCATCAATCAAGGATTTTCTCGGGCGTATTGATGCCCAGTGCGCCCTGAATACGCCGGGGCTGGTTCAAATTATTGAAGGCGGTTTGAGCGGCGATGTATTTTATCTGGTGATGGAATATATGCAACATGGCACCTTGCGCGAGTCATTGAATAGTTGCGGTCGCCCCCCTTTGCCACATGCGCTGGCGTGGTTCAGGGAGATCGCTGAAGCGCTGGAATGCGTGCATCGCGCGGGTTTGATTCATCGCGACCTTAAAACGGGAAACATCATGTTGCGTGAAGATGGTTCGCTGGCGCTATCTGATTATGGCGTTTCCAAACGCATTCTGCTGGACAGCGGCTTTATTACGGAAAATGAAATTCATTGTTCTCCTTATTATGTTAGCCCGGAGCAGGTTTCCGGCGAAGCCTGCACCCAGGCCTCGGATATTTACAGCCTTGGCATTATTTTTTATGAGTTACTCACGGGAAACAAACCGTTTTACGCAGAGCAACCGTTTGAGTTAATGATGCATCATGTGATGGCGCCGATACCGGAATTGCCTGAAGAACTTGACCGCTTTCAGCCGGTTTTAAACGGTCTGCTGGCCAAGGATTATCATGAACGCTATCAATCAGCGCTGGACGCCATAGAAAACTTGCCTTTGGTCGCCTGAGTCTGTCAGGATAGGCGATATGTCCGAGTCTTTTAGTCATTCAAACAAGCAAACCAATGGTCTTGAAAATGGTGGAGCGTCAGCTTCCATGCTGTCGCAGGAAATGCTGGACTTCCTCCAGGCTCAGGATGAGGTAAAACAGATTACTGCGCCGCCGCATACGCTGGTGTGCCAATCAGGAGATCGCTGTGAACATTTGCTTATTGTATTACAGGGTCGAGTCAAGGTGTTTCGACCGGCGGCAAGCGGTCGCAGCGTGACGCTTTATTATATTGGCGAGCATGAGAGCTGTATTCTAACCGCGTCATGCATATTGAATGATTTGCCTTTTCCGGCGTTTGCCGAAACCATGAGCGAAGTAAACGCGCTAAGCATCCCGCCTGAAAAAGTCAGTCAATGGTTGTCGCAGGAACCACTCTGGCAGCGTTATATCATGGGTTTGCTGTCACAGCGCATGGCGGATTTGATTGAATTGGTGAATGCGCTGGCGTTTCAGGCGCTGGATGCGCGTTTGGCGGACTGGTTATTGAGACAGGCTGAGAGCGCGCAGGGTGCGCGCATCGCCGCCACACATCAGATGATTGCGGAAGATCTCGCCAGCTCGCGCGAAGTCATTAGTCGTTTGTTAAAAGAATTCGCCACAGATGGCATGATTACAATGGGCCGTGGTGAAATCACCGTGCTGGATCATGAGGCGTTAACCCGAATATGTCATGGTAACACTCAAAATCATAGTTGAAGGCGACTAATTGTTTAATGGTTTCTAATAAATTAATGAATAAACAATTTTTACTCAGGCTCGTTCTGCTGTTTTTGAAAAAATCTCAACAGTCATTTCGCCCGATCTTCCTGTAAACATAGCTACGGCTATGCTTTTCGGACGATCGAACGAACTGCCTCGCCGAGATTTTCCCAAAATTCAGCATCACCATGAAAATTCGGGTTAAAAAAGCTGATCATTGTGTGACTCAGGTTACAGACACAAAGTTGCGCTATGCTTATGATGCTGTTGCTTTGGCAAACATTTTTTGGAATTCGCATAGGAGAAAACACATGAAAAACGTTGGCGGCATTGACCGTGTTTTGAGAATTGTTATCGGTCTGGCCATTCTTGGCTGGGGCGCTTATGGTTGGCAAACAACCGGGACTTTCAATTTGTGGGCGCTGATCGGTCTTGTTCCTCTACTGACAGGATTGATTGGCTGGTGTCCGCCTTATTCCTTGCTGGGAATAAGCACCTGCAAGACAAAGAAAAGCGGTTAAAATAACTAGCCCTTTTGCAAACAAATAATCCCGCAAATGCGGGATTATTTGTTTGGGTCTGGTTCAATTAATCATCCAGTATGGAAATATAGGCCAACATGTCCTGCAACTGTTTTTTGCTAAAGCTCTTTAAAAATTCCTCTTCGGGGTCGTCTTCGTCATTCAGGCGTTTACCGTTTAAATACATGTCAAGCTGACGCCACAGGTAATTGGTATATTGTCCGGCGAGCATCGGGATGGCTTTTTTCTGGTCGCCTTCGCCTTGTCTGCCATGGCAGGATTTGCATTCCCTGTTATACAATTTTTTTCCTTTTTCAGCATCGCCCGGCGCACGACCAATCTGGATCACCGCCTTGGCTTCCTGTAGGCGCGCGTAAGCGTCGAAACCGGGCGCAGTCTCGTCAATTTTGGATAGACGATTGTTTAGTTTGATTTTATTCAGAAAAATGGCAATATCCATGACCTCATTGTTGGATAACTGGCGTTCTTCAACATGTTCAACCATGGCGATATTAGGTCGCAGGCGTTCGCGGAACAGCACGATTTCCTTGATAATGTATTCAACCGGCAAGCCTGCGATACGCGGATATTTGCCATCCTTGCCGCCCATTCCAAATTCATCGTGACAGCCGGCGCAGACCTGATTTATTTCATCGCCCGTGTATTTATCGTAATCGTGGTTTTCCAGGTCAAACATTTTTTTGATTTTGTGCGCCGCCTTGATCAGATCCTGCGGGGTGTATTTGTTTTCCTCGATAGATTGTTTGTCGGTCTGTTTGGTGGTGTTGGCTGTTCCTGTGGCTTCCGTTGCTCCTGTAGCTTCAATACTAAGCGTTGTGATCAGAGCCAGGCTTGTTAAAATAAAATATATAATATGTAATAAAGTCATCATGTTATGATTGTTTCTTTGGAATATCATTAATGTTATTCGACTATTTTTTTACGCCGATATGAATACAGGCGATGCCAAACGAAAGGTTGCGGTAACGCACCTTGTTAAATCCGCTTGTCTCCATGATGCGTTTCATTTCTTCCTGATCGGGGAAACGGCGAATTGACTCAATCAGGTAGGTATAGGCCTCTGCTTGTCCTGCAACCCATGCGCCAAGGCGCGGGATTATATGGTAGGAATGCCAGTCGTAAAAGGGTTTAAGCCATTTTTGTGGTCGGGAAAATTCCAGACATAACATGCGTCCGCCAGGTTTTAACACGCGGTGAATTTCTGCCAGTCCCTGTTTCATATGCGTCATATTGCGTACGCCAAACGCAACCGTGATGGTATCGACGGAATTATCTGCAAAAGCCAGTTGTTCGCCAGTGGTGGCGATGCAGGGGATATCATGCCTGTTTAGGCCCTGCTTCATCATTTCCAGGGAAGGGTCGGCTATATAAACCGAGCGGTTCGGATGAGATAGTTTAAGTGCAATATCGCCGGTGCCGCCCGCCAGATCAACAATGATTTGGCGGGCTTGAGGGTTAGCGAGCCTTGCCAGTCTGTTTTTCCATAAACGATGAATGCCAAAACTCATGACATCGTTCATCAGGTCATAACGGGGAGCCACTTTATTAAAGACGCGCCGGATTAATTTTTCACGTTGTTGTGATTTGACTTTCTTTTTTCCGAAAGTTTGATCAAGGTCAATTTTTTTCATGTTTTCTTGTCGATTAATGGTTAATTCAAGCCTAATGGCAGTTCTGCTTAAAGGGCTTGATGTAGGTCAATTGATGCATTTCAATGACAGTCTACACTCTTGAGGGTGTGTGATATGCCACAGTTTTTGTTGTTTATCTAAAAAGATGGTACGGGATAGGCGCAAATGACTGTGCAATAACCGCCTACTACTAATCGGTTCTTGAGAGGAGATATATATGAAATTAATGAAAAAAATGATGGCGACGTCGATTGTCGCTTCATTTCTGGGTTTTACCGCTGGGCCAGTGATGGCTGATTCGCTACAGGATGTAATGAAAGCGCGTGGTTTAACCGAGAAAGATATTCTGGCAGCGGCAAAAACCTATACGCCCACAGGCGGACGCGACGAGTTTCTTGCGTTCAGCTCTGGCGGTCAGTCTGGCCAGGTTATTGTTTATGGCATCCCGTCCATGCGTATTCTTAAGTATATTGGCGTATTTACGCCTGAACCATGGCAAGGTTACGGCTTTGATGATGAATCAAAAGCAGTGCTTGCCCAGGGTCGCATTGAAGGCAAGGATATTGTCTATGGCGATACCCATCACCCGGCTCTATCCGAAACCGACGGAGATTCGGATGGTAAATTCCTATTTATCAATGACAAGGCAAATCCGCGTTTGGCCGTTATTGATCTGCACGACTTTGAGACCAAGCAGATCGTGGTCAACCCGTTCTTCAGGTCGGAGCATGGCGGCGCTTTTGTAACGCCAAATACCGAGTATGTGATGGAAGCCACGCAATATGCGGCGCCTTATAAAGGCAATAGTTCCGTTGTCTCGTTAAACAAGTTTAATGATGAGTTCCGCGGTGGTTTGACTTACTGGAAATTCGACAAGGAAGAAGGGCGAATCAAGCCGGATGCGTCTTTTACATTTGAGTTTCCTCCTTATTCGCAGGATTTATCCGATGCGGGCAAAGGGCCTTCTTATGGATGGGGTTTTACCAATTCATTCTGTTCCGAGCGTTATGTAGGCGGCATCGAGAAGGGACGTCCTCCCTACGAGGCGGGTTGTTCTTCCAAGGATACCGACTTCTTGCACGTAACCAACTGGAAAAAGGCGTCTGAACTGGTTGCAGCGGGTAAGATTGGAAAGAAAGTCAATGGTTCGACGCTTATTTCCATGAAAGAAGCAGTCGCCAACGATTTGTTTTATCTGATTCCCGAGCCTAAAAGCCCGCACGGTGTTGATGTGACGCCGGATGGCACCAAGATTATCGTGGCCGGTAAACTGGATAGTCATACCTGGGTGTATGACTGGGCCAAGATTCAAAAGGCAATGGCGGACAAGAAATTTGAAAGCAAGGATCCCTATGGCGTTCCCATTATTGCAATCAATGATGCGCTTGATAAATCAGTGGCGGTTGGTTTAGGTCCACTGCATAACCAGTTCGACTCCAAGAAGTGTATTGTTTATACCTCTATCTATGTTGATTCAATGATCACCAAATGGGATTACTGTGAAGGTAAAGTGCTTGATCAATTGCCGATTCACTACAACGTCGGCCACTTGATGACCATGGAGGGCGATACGGTTTCACCTCAGGGTAAATATCTGGTTGCATTGAATAAACTCGCAATCGACCGTTTCAATCCTGTGGGGCCATTGCATCCACAGAATCATCAGCTGATTGATATTAGCGGCGACAAGATGCAATTGTTATACGATATGCCTATCCCATTGGGCGAACCGCACTATGTTGCATCTATCAGGGCGAGCAAGCTCAAACCTGCGATTCGTTACAAATCAGGTACTAACTCGCGCACCGACAAGAGATCAAAATGGAAAACGCGCGCGGGTCGTGAAAAGATCGAACGTAGCTGTGATGATGCGGGCAAGTGCACTGTGCATGTCTATGGCACAACGATTCGTTCCCATATCACGCCAGAGACGATTGAAGTAACAGAAGGCGATACGGTTTCAATTCATTTAACTAACCTTGAGCGTGCGGAAGATGAGACACACGGTTTTGCTATGTATGCACAGAATGTTCAGTTATCCATTGAGCCTGGTAAAACCTCATCCGCAACGTTTGTAGCGGATAAACCGGGCGTCTATCCTTACTACTGTACTGAGTTCTGTTCTGCGCTTCACCTTGAAATGCAGGGTTATCTGCTAGTGCGTCCTAAAGGTTTCAAGGAAGAAGGCGGACTGGTAGAAGGTCAGACTTATACCAAGGAAGACTATGACAAGCAGGTTAAGACCAATATCAAAACCCAGGGTGTTATTGATTCGGTTGTAGGCTTTATTACCAGCCATAACTACAAGGACTTCCCTGAAGTTGTCGCGTTGGTTGAAGATGCGACCGACCAGTTAGGCTTTGCAGAAGACGCCAAAAAGAAAGCGGCTGACTTTGCGGAAAAAGGCGACTGGAACAAGGCAATGGGTTGGGCGAATCAGTGGTGGCAGTATCAGGTTAAAACTGCCGACATGGGGCTTCGCGCCAAGACATACCTTGAAGAGCATAATGCCAAGAAAATCAAGTAAATAGTTAATGCTTGATTAGTGAAAAGGGGATGGCTTGCCATCCCCTTTTTAGTGCCTGTCTGTCGACCTTAATAATAAATAAACTATGACTTGATTGATTAACCCGGATTGTAGCGCAAATATTACCTTTTTAATTATAAGGGATTTTCTCGCGCATTAAATTACCGCCAAAAAGCAACAGTCATAACCTGCTGTTATTTAAAGAAATATTCTTGATTTCAAATTCCCTTTTATTGCTTGATCTGAATCAATGTTCATATCAATCCCAGCACCTACGATTCTATCCAGTAATTTACAATTAATTTACTATAATGCAATTCATGAGGAGATGAATGACATGTCAAAACTATTAAACACGGCTGTTCCCGCTGTTCTGATGACAGCAAGTCTTGGAATGGTTTCCAGTACAGTGTTTGCTGCTGATCTTGACGGCGCAAAATTATTTACCGAGAAAACCTGTCATTCCTGTCATGGTAAAGATGCAAGTACGCCTGTGGTGGCAGGTTATCCCTCAATTGCAGGGCAGGCTAAAGAGTATCTTGCACAGCAGATTAAAGATATTAAAAGTGGCGCGCGCAGCAATGGTCAGACAGCCGCCATGAAAGGCGTCATGCATCTGGTGAGCGACGCGGAAATAGACGCCATTGCAGCCTATCTTTCTACGCTACCCTATAAACCGGGTCGGGCTGTATCAAAGGCGCCGACCAAGGAACAGGCCGCCGCCAATACGGCAGCGGCAAGTGCTGCAGCATCTGCTGCTTCTACAACCAGGACTGATCCGGTACACGCTTCTGGAAAGTTGCATGATGGCACTGGCGAAAAGGTCTGGATGGTGAAAGGCGGTGAGCGCGAAGAGGCGCTACATCTAAAACCTGATCATGATAACGGCATTGAAGTATTTGAAGTTTGTGCGGGTTGCCACCTGACAGAAGGCTGGGGTAAACCGGATGGGACATTCCCACAGTTGGCGGGTCAGCATCAGTCTGTATTAATCAAACAGCTAGCGGATATCCGTAGTAAAAACCGTGATAACCCGACCATGTATCCATTTGCATTACCCGAGGCAATTGGTGGAACACAGGCAATGGCGGATGTAACTGCTTATATCTCAAAAATCCCCATGAACCCGGATAACGGTAAGGGCGAATGGGCAGAAGGTACGCCTGAATATGAACAGGGTAAAAAACTATATCATGATAACTGTATTAAATGTCATGGTGAGAATGGCGAGGGTAACGCAGAGAAATTCTACCCTTTGATACAGGGTCAACATTATAAATATATGCTGCGTCAGTTTGAATGGATACGCGATGGAAAACGCCGCAATGCAAACCCGGATATGGTTAAACAAATCAAAGGCTTCTCGGATAAGGATATGCAGATGGTTATTAACTATGTATCCCGAATTAAGCCGCCTAAAGAGAAATTGGCGCCATCAAAAGACTGGTTGAATCCTGATTACGATTAATGATTCACCAACCGGGTTAGCTTTAAAACTAACCCGGTTTTTAAACATTTTTTAAACAT
>JANTHA010000097.1 GCA_024762625.1 Thiotrichaceae bacterium | reverse complement strand
CGGGTTTCCAGTTACAACAAAAGTTAAAATCTGTAGTGCCATACGAAGGGGTGATTAAACCTTAGGTGACTGTATTATATGGTCTTTTTGTTTTGTAAATCGAAAGATGGGCTAAGTGTAGAACCTATGTCTTACACGCAGGTCAAGAAAAAATTTATAATAGAATGACGTTGTTTGCGCTGAAGCAGACAAATTGAATGAAATACCCGGGGTTAATGAAGCTGTGATTGGCGACTTGATATTTGCCAGAGCGCTGTAAAGGTTTAAAAGCGATAGGGTTAAAAACCGGAAAAAGCGTTTTGACATCATTGACAGTACATCATCTATCAAGGAAAGATATGGCGACAAAAAGCGCTCATAATACCAGGGAAGTTTAGAAAAAAGGAATGACTATACGGAAAACAGCAGATGTCATCATTGCAACATTCTGTATTGAACACTGTTTTAGAACACAAAATACCGTTGTTTTTCAGAGAATGGGATTTCGCGCCATTCGTAGATCATTCAAGTTTAACATCCTGCTAGATTATTCATACTTGCTTTTCGCAAACGCCACGGCCTTTTCCAGTCTTTCCAGGGTGCGCTCCCTGCCCACCAGCGCCAAGGTCACATCCAGCGAAGGCGACACCGCCGTTCCTGTCACCGCCACTCGTAGCGCCGGGCCAACCTTGCCCATGCCCAGTTCGAGTTCATCGCAGGATTGTTTGATCGCCTTGTTAAGGGCGGCTGCATTCCACTCATCCAATTCGCGCAGCTTATCCAGCACATGCTGCAGGATGCCGGGCGTGGCTGTCTTGAAATGTTTTTTTACCGCTTTTTCATCGTAACTCTCGAAATCTTCGTAATAATAACGAATCGAAGCGGCCAGTTCCTTGAGTGTTTTGGCGCGCTCGCGATGCGCTTCGATCACATCCCTGAGCGCCGGGCCATTTCGGGTATCCAGTTGCTGTTCTGCGAGATGCCACTGAAGCTGCTTTTCGATATCCTCCGCGGGCAGCGTCTTGATGTATTGTTCGTTAATCCACAACAGTTTTTTAGGATTAAAGGTGGACGCAGACGCATTTACATCCTTGAGATCAAACAGCGCGATCATTTCATCGCGGCTAAACAGCTCCTGATCGCCATGCGACCAGCCAAGACGCAGCAGGTAGTTGATCAGCGCCTGCGGCAAATAACCCGCATCGCGATACTGCAATACGCTAACCGCGCCATGCCGTTTGGAGAGTCGCTTGCCGTCTTCGCCGAGTATCATCGGCACATGCGCGAAGTGCGGCGGCTCGGCGCCAAGCGCCTTCATCATGTTGATCTGGCGCGGCGTATTATTGATATGATCATCGCCGCGAATTACATGGGTGATTCCCATATCAAGGTCATCCACCACTACCGTGAGGTTGTAGGTGGGCGTACCATCGGAACGCGCAATGATCAAATCATCCAGCTCCTGGTTATTGATCACGATTTTTCCCTTGATCAGATCGTCGATCACAACATCACCCTGCTCCGGGTTGCGAAAGCGGATCACCGATTTCAGCCCCTCGGGCGCGTCGCTGCGGTTGCGGCATTTACCGTTGTAGCGCGGTTTTTCCTTATTGGCGCGCTGCTTCTCACGCATCGCATCCAGTTCTTCACGGGTACAGTAGCAACGATAGGCGTCGCCCTGCGCCAGCAATTGATTAATCACCTCGGAATAACGATCAAAACGGTCTGTCTGATAAATCGGACCTTCATCATAATCCAGCTCCAGCCATGCCATGCCCTCCAGGATTGCGTCCACCGACGCCTGCGTGGAGCGCTCGCGATCGGTATCTTCGATGCGCAACACGAATTTTCCATGATGTTTTCGCGCATAAAGCCAGGAAAACAGCGCGGTGCGCACGCCGCCAATATGAAGATAGCCTGTTGGACTCGGAGCAAAGCGGGTTTTAACGGTCATAGTATGTTCAATTGAATAATATTAAAAAAGAAAGCGGGAGGTTATCATTTACATAAAAAAAGCGCGATAGATTCGCGCTTTTTAGTGACATTATTCTTTCAAGGGCAAAAGGTGCCTCTATTAATAGACGCGCCCTAAAGTTATTTACAGGAAATTAAATCGCAAGGAACCATCGACTCCATCAAAATCACCCGATGTATAACCCACTCCCGCGGATATTGAATCGCTAAAGTAATAACGTCCGCCCGCAGAAACAGCGGTATCGGTTGCATCTTCAACATTCATGTAATCGACAGCTGCATTCGCTTCAAACTTGTCAGACACCTTATGACGCACGCCCATACCCACGCCAAAACCGGAGCCATCGCCCAGTGATTGATAATTAAAGCCCTGAGTCAGCTCGATCTCAGTGCCAATATATTTAATATTGGCAGTTATATCAGTGTTATCATTCACGGAGGTATGGTAACCAAGGCCAATGCTGTATTTATTAAAATCAAGATCCACGCCATTTATCGAATCCAGCGTTGTATTGGAATAATCTCCAATAAGATTGATGTTTGGCGTAATATCATAGGATCCTGCGGCAGTGATGGTCGGATCAGCATCATCAATCGCGTCGGCAACTTTCAACTCGACATAATTGTAATTAAAATTCGCTGCATTCACAGCGTTTACAGAAAGAGAGAGTAAACCAGCCAGCGCAAGCATGGACATTTTTTTCATTTTCATTGGTTATACCTTATTGTGATTATTGGGGAACTATCCAGACCACTTGATGAGCTAATTAACAAGTGCTATGAAAGTCATTGATATTTTATTTTAATAACTTTTAATAATCCATTAAAAACCGACAAGCTGAATAACAACTGAATAGTTGATTGAAACTCGCGCATGGATTACTTATGATTCGCGCTTATGTTTGCAAACCCAAACCGACCACTTTTAAAAATTTCTACGGTAACAACGCCAACCAGACAATGCGCCTGAGCAAACTCAAGATCGCGGGCTTCAAGTCCTTTGTCGATCCTACCACGATTGACATGCGTAGCAACCTGACGGGCATTGTCGGGCCGAACGGCTGTGGCAAATCAAATACCATTGATGCGGTGCGCTGGGTCATGGGCGAAAGCTCCGCAAAGCATTTGCGCGGCGCATCCATGGATGATGTTATTTTTAATGGCTCCTCGGCGCGCAAACCGATTGGTCAGGCGTCCATTGAGCTATTATTCGATAATACTGATGGCGGACTGGGCGGCGAGTTCGCCAAATTTAACGAGATCGGCGTTAAACGCCAGATTTCGCGCGATGGCCAATCCAAATATTTTCTCAATGGATCACGCTGCCGACGGCGCGATATTACCGACATATTCCTCGGCACCGGTCTGGGCCCGCGTAGTTATGCGATCATTGAACAAGGCATGATCTCGCGTCTGATCGAAGCAAAACCCGAAGAATTGCGCAATACACTCGAAGAAGCCGCCGGCATTTCCAAATACAAGGAGCGCCGCCGCGAAACCGAAACGCGTATTCGCCATACCCGCGAAAACCTGGACCGCCTCAGCGATCTGCGCGAAGAACTGGAAAAGCAGCTGGCGCATCTGGATCGTCAGGCGAAGGCGGCGGAGCGCTTCAAGAAACACAAGGCGAGCGAGCGCCGCCTCAGCGCCGAACTGCTGTTGCTCAGATTGCAGGCGGTGCAACAGGATATTGAAGCGCGCCAGGCGGTGATTAACCAGAACGCCAACCAGCACCAGGCACAACTGGCCGAACAACGCTCGCTGGAAAACCGCATCGAAAACAGCCGCGAACAACACAGCGAAGCCAATAACAAACTAAACAAGGTTCAAGCGGAGTTTTACCGGCTTGGGTCTGAAATTTCGCGCATCGAACAAAGCATCCAGCATCAGAAGGAACTGGAAGCGCGTTACCAGCGCGATCTCAAACAACTGAATGAAGAACTCGCAGCCGCCAGACTGCATGCCGAAGAAGACCAGCAGGCGCTGGATGAGGCCAGCCGTCAGCTTGAGAAACAAGAACCTGAATACCTGAAGCAACAGCAACAATTGACGCAGAGCGAACAGGCGCTGCAACAGGCGGAACAACAACTTGCAGACTGGCGGCAACGCTGGAGCGAACATCAACAAAAACTTGCCGAGCCTAGCCGACAGGCGCAGGTTGAACGCGCGCGCATGGAGCAGATTGAAAACCAGATTGAGCATATTGCCTCGCGTCTTGGCAAACTGCAAAGCGAACAGGGCGTTTTCAATACCGACTCGCATCAAACCGAATTGCAGCAGCAACAAGAAAGACTGCAAGAGCTACAGGCGAAACAACAACAGGCGCAAGATACATTCGAACTAATCAAGCAGGACTATCAGCAACAATTCGACGCCAACCAGAACCTGCAAGATTCGCTTCAAAAGCAGCGCTCTGAATTACAATCCCTTACCGGCCGACTGGCTTCGCTGGAGGCGCTACAACAGGCCGGGCTAGGCAAAGGCGCAGGCGGCAAGCTGAAAAAACAGCTGAATAGCTGGCTGCAACGCTTCGAGCTGGATGAGTCGCCGCGGCTCGCCGAAAATATCAAGGTAGAATCCGGCTGGGAGAAGGCGCTGGAAACAGTGCTTGGCGACCAACTTGAAGCGCTGCAACTGGACCAGAATCGCCAGCACTTGCTAAAACAGGCGCTTGAAGATGCGCCGGATATCAGCAGCAGCTTCATTTTTGACCTTGACCGGCAGGAACAGCAGACGCCCTCCCCTGATTCGCTCGCAAGCAAAATTGAAACGCCCGCCCTGCTTCACCCCATGCTGCAACATATCCGTTGTGTGGAAACGCTCGAAGAAGCGCTAACACTTCAAAATACGCTGGATGGCGCCAGGCTGATCGTTACCCGTAATGGCGACCTGCTGGGCGCAAACTGGATCAAAAAGAAGGGGCGGGACAAACAAAATCAGCGCGACGGCATACTCGCCAGGCAACAGGAAATAGACGCTATCCAGTCTCAGATCACAACGCTGAAACAGACGATAGACGAGCAGGAACGTCAGTTACAACAGGGCCGCAACGCTATCAAACAGATTGAGGAACAAAAAACAGGCTTGCAAAATCAGTTGAATTCATTGCACCGCGAGGAATCACAGGCGCAATCCGTAATCAGCGCCACCGAAAACCGTATTGCGCAAACCGAAGCCAACCAGAAACGCATTATCGCCGAAATCACCGAGCTGGAGCTGCGCCAGCAAAACGAACAGAAAGCGCACGAAAAAGCCACCCATGAGCGCAACCGCGCGCTTGCGCTCATGGAAACGCTGGAGAAAGACCAGCAATCAATGCAAAATGAGCAACAACCTTTACAAGAAAGGCTGGATGAACAACGCGAAAAAAACCGTCTGCAACGGGAAAAAACCCAACAACTGCAAGTTCAGATCGAAACCTTAAAGGCAGGCAAAGCGAATACCCTGCAGCAGCTTGACCGTCTTGCTGAACGAATTCAAAAACTTGAACAACGCAAGGCTGAACTGATAGAACAGCGTTCCGGCGAACAGGGCTACGGCGATCAAAACAATGCGCAGCAACTCAAATCACAACTGGAACAATTGCTTGAACAGCGCAAACGCGTTGAACAGGAACTTGCGGCGTCCCGCGATGCGTTGCAAACCATTGATAACCAGATTCGCGAACTGGAACAGCAACGCCACCAGGCTGAAAACGAAGTTGAAAAGTTACGCAGCCTGTTGGAGACGCTCAAACTGGAATGGCGCGAAGTCACGGTGCGTGAGCAAACATTGAAGGAACAACTGGCTGAAACCGACTTTGATAGCGATGAACTTAAACAGTCAATTGACCCTCAGGCGACCTTGAAAACACATCAGCAGGCACTGGAAAAAGTACAAGGAAAGATTGAACGCCTGGGCGCAATCAATCTCGCGGCGATTGAGGAGTTCAAGACACAAAGCGAACGCAAGGTGTACCTCGATCAACAAAACGAAGACCTGATGGAAGCATTGCAAACGCTGGAAAGCGCCATCGCCAAAATAGATCGCGACACGCGCAACCTGTTCAAGGACACCTTTGAAAAAGTCAACCAGCGCATTCAGGAAATGTTTCCGCAACTGTTCGGCGGCGGCAAGGCCTTTTTGGAAATGACCGGAGACGACCTGCTTACTACGGGAATTTCCATCATGGCGCAACCGCCCGGCAAACGGATTAGCAGCATTCACCTGATGTCGGGCGGCGAGAAGGCGCTCACTGCAGTGGCGTTGGTGTTCGCCATTTTCGAATTAAACCCTGCGCCGTTCTGCATGCTGGATGAGGTTGATGCGCCGCTGGATGAAGCCAATGTTGGACGTTTCTGTGAGCTGGTGCGTAAAATGTCGCAGCAAGTGCAGTTTATATTCATCACCCATAACAAGACAACGATGGAGCTTGCAGACAACCTGATCGGCGTCACCATGCGCGAGCCAGGGGTTTCAAGGCTAGTCACGGTAGACGTAAACGAAGCCGCGCGCATGGCGAATGAATAGAGGCATCAATTGACGCAGGGAAACGCGTGTTATAAATGCATAGCCAATAATGCATAGCTAAAAATGCATGCTATAAAAGTCGTACAGGAATACTGCGTTAACAACTAAAGTTCCATACTTCCTGAGTCTAAAGGGCACCCTATTATTAGAGGTTCCCTACAGGGTTTTGGCGCTTTCCGAGTAAGAAATAAAGGGGAATCTAAATATGGATATTATCAGTCTGCTGATCACTATCGCGGGCATCCTGATTATACTGGGCCTGTATATACTGGGACGTTTAAGCCGTAGCAAAATGCCCAGGGAAAAACCTATTGCGTCAGTCCCTAATATTGTCGATGACAATGGCGAACGCTTTACTTCGGTGCTGGACGATATTCCCGCCACAGACGGTTCGACGCCGCAACAGAAGCCTCTACCGGAACAAACTACAAATACTGTTACTCCCGGCCAAACAAAACAAACCGATAAAAACCCTCAAGCCTCCACTGCGCAAGCTAATAAAACTGCGCAAGCTAATAATACCGCGCAAGCTAAAAACGCCGCGCAAGCCAATAACGCCGCGCATGCCAATACCCCTCCCAAACAACATGTTTTGTTTGTTTCCGCCAAAGATGGAAAAGGCCTGGATGGCAATAAAATAAGCAAGGCGCTTCCACGTTTAGGCTTGTCTTTTGGAGAGTTTGATATTTTTCACTATCAGCTTGAGACTACAAATGGTAAAACCAGCCTGTTCCGCGTCGCCAATGGCGTTGAACCCTGGACACTGACTGAAAAAGACCTAAAAAACCAATCTATCCCAGGACTTTCAATGCTTCTTATAACGCCAACTCCGATTGATGATCGCGAAGCCGTGGAAACTTTTATCAAAATTGCCGGGCAGATCGCAACAGAGCTTAACGGCGAACTAAAAAACCAGCAACAGCAATTATTCACGGAAAAAGACCGGCTAAAAATGCTTGAAGAGCTATAAGCTGCCTTTGAAATACCCCCTTAAACTATTGATTTAATGTCAAATCACGATTTTATAGAGAATAATCTGCTTTTATTGCAAAAAATAAAAAAAAATTCAAAGTTACTCATCTGGCGTTCAGCTATACTAATTATAATAGCCTTATACCTCAAAGGTATATAGGAATCGAATTACTTTATTGTAAATTCGCATATAATAATAAAATGGATAAACAATATAATAATAATAAATAAAACAGGCAAAGAGCTTGAAAAACAAGCTGGGGATCTGTTAACCATAGGGGCAAAAAGATGAGATATATAGACCAAACAGTCGATCCTTCTGCACAGGATGCAGAGGTCATTCCAAATTTACCTGATGAAGAAATCAAGGATAAGTCAGGTAAAAAAATCAAGG
>JANTHA010000096.1 GCA_024762625.1 Thiotrichaceae bacterium | reverse complement strand
GCTTAAAGACAGCTCGCCAATAAACTCATGATTGCTCAGAGCCTGCTCCTTGATTTGCCCTGATGCGGCAAGAATGCCAAGCGCAATGGGCAGGTCGAAGCGGCCGCCATCTTTAGGGATATCGGCAGGCGCAAGATTGACGGTAATGCGCCTTGCGGGAAACTCAAAACCGCAATTGATGATTGCCGCTCTGACGCGATCCTTGCTCTCGCGTACAGCAAGTTCCGGTAAACCGACAATGGAAAAGCCGGGCAAACCATTGCCGAGATGAACTTCTACGGATACTTCGGGCGCACTAATGCCATCGTTGGTGCGGCTATGGACAAGGGCGAGATTCATGCTTTATTATTATGTCGATTCATTGATCTAATAATAACAGAATGCAAAAATGATCATACAGATGCCTGATAAGAGGTGTTACAATGGCGGTGGGTTTTCTTGGCCATTAATATTAATGAGGAAAGGCGCATAAACGCTCATGGAATTTGCACTTACGATCATTGCCCTTTTAGGCTTTTTGCTGTTTCTGTTGAGTTACTTGAGGTTTATTTTTGCCGGGTTCAAGCATCATCCGGTGACAGGCCTGATTGCCGCCATCCCTGTGATTAATCTTCTGGTATTGCCTACTTTATGGTATCGCACTGGAAAGTTTCTGATTGTTGGCGCAGTGTCCCTTTTAATTGCAATTGGCGCATGGACAATGGGCGGTGAACGAAGCGTTAACAGATATGTTGGTTTATTATTGGGGAATCGCTTTCAGGAGGCTGCACAATCGTCGGCCATGTCAAAGCCAACCGAGCCAAGACCAACAATGCAGTCGGATGCAACACTAGCTAAAGCGCCGGCCGCGAGCGACACAGGGAAAATAAAGCAAGCAGCAACGCCAACGGCCAGTGAGCCTACGCCTGTTTTACATCCGGCTCCGGCCTTGGTGCAAGCTACGCCCCCGCTGGATGAAAGCAATCTACTCAACTTGCCTGTCAAGGCGCTTTACCGGATGCGTTTTGAGGATGTTCCGGTGAATAATATCGCCACTTTGTCTGGACGTATCGTGCGAGTGCTTGACAAGGATCAGCACACACTAGAAGGGCGGGTGCGCAGCGTCAGCGCTTCATCGGTAATCATCCAGGCGACCGGCTCAAGCGCGGATATTGAGTTGCCGATCGCCAATATAAAAAAACTAAGCCTGATGGTCAAAAGGCCGCTTTAGCATTAAACTCAGGGCGAAATGAACAGGAATAGTCGTTAAAAATGAACTGTTACGTCTATCGCAGCAAATACAAGCCCGGTCTTTACCTTTATCTGATTGAAAAGGATGATTTTACCCACGTGCCTGAATCATTACTTGAATTGCTTGGCGAAACTGAATTTTCCTTTGAATTTGATCTCAGTGAAAATCGCAAGCTGGTGCGCGCAGAAGCACTCGAAGTGATTCGCATTATGAAAGAAAACGGTTTCTTTTTACAAATGCCGCCCGCCAAGGATGAATTGACTGGCCATCAGGTCAATTAGCAATAACTAGCAATAACGTATATGTCAAACCACGCTGCCAAACGACTGATCCACATTACCTGCAGGCGGCGTTAAACCCGCGATCATGCATCCTTGCGCAACCGGCCCTTTTGGAAGAAGCTTGTAAAGATATTTCAGACCGCCTTTGACATGAAAGCGCTCTTCCAGCGCATCGCTTAATTCGCGCCGTTTGGGTTTGTCGTGTGTGGCGAAATAATTCTGTAACGCCTGGATAATTTCCACATAATCATCTTTAAAAACCAGCCCGGATTTTTCAATTTCCTGTTTTGCTTCGCCGATATCCCAGCCATGGGGAGCATTTGGAAATTCATTCATTTTTATTCCTCCTGTTAATGATCAAATCAACATTTTTAAATCAATACATCAGTACATCAATAATGTATCAGTACATTGAACATAGAAGAAAAATTCCGGACTTGTTTATTTTCAGTAATATTGTTGAGGTTATTAATCCTGTGAAATGCGTTTGTCGATTGGCTTGTATTCGCGCCTTGGCGAACCGGTGTATAGTTGTCGCGGTCTGCCGATTTTGGATTCGCTGTCGCCCATCATTTCGTTCCATTGCGCCACCCAGCCGACGCTACGTCCCACTGCGAATAGCACGGTAAACATGTTCAGCGGGATGCCCATGCCGAGAAAAATGATGCCGGAGTAAAAATCAACATTGGGGTACAGGTTGCGCGATTTGAAATAATCATCGCTGAGTGCGACCTGCTCCAGCTCCATCGCGGTGTCGAGCAGCTTCTGATGGCTGGGATCGGTGCAAGCGCCCTGCGCCAGCATGTCATGGCAGATTTTGCGGATGATTTTGGCTCTAGGATCGTAGTTTTTATAGACGCGGTGACCAAAGCCCATCAGTCGGAAACGATCATTTTTATCTTTTGCGCGTTCGATAAAGTGGGATAGCGGCTTGCCGGATTCATTGATTTCAGTCAGCATGCGGATCACAGCTTCGTTTGCGCCGCCATGCGCCGGCCCCCAGAGTGAGGCGATGCCGGATGCAAGCACCGCAAAGGGATTAGCCTGGGAGCTTCCGGCGAGCCGTACCGTAGAGGTTGAGGCGTTCTGTTCATGATCAGCATGCAAGATCAGGATCACATCCAGCGCTTTCGCCAGTAGCGGGTTAACGTCGTATTTTTCACTCGGCATGGCGAACATCATGTGCAGAAAGTTGGCGCTGTAATCCAGCGAATTATCCGGGTAGATAAACGGTAGTCCCATGGCGTAGCGGTAACTCCAGGCGGCGATGGTGGGCATTTTGGCGACCAGCCGGTGCGCCGCGTTCATGCGATCTTCCGGGTTGTGGATGTCTTCATCATCGTGATAAAATGCCGATAGTGCGCCCACTACGCCAACCATGATCGCCATCGGATGGCCATCGCGCCGGAAGCCGCTATAAAAGCGCAGTAGTTGCTCATGCAGCATGGTGTGATAAGTAATGTTGCTTACAAATTCATCGAGTTGAGACTGGGTGGGCAGCTCGCCATGCAGCAATAAGTAAGAAGTTTCCAGAAAAGTGCTTTTTTCTGCGAGCTGCTCAATCGGGTAACCGCGATATTCCAGCACGCCTTCTTCACCATCCAGATAGGTTATATCGCTCCAGCAACTCGCGGTCGACATGAAACCGGGGTCATAGGTAAAGTACCCCAGTTTTTTGTAGAGGCTGCGTATGTCAATGGTCATTGGTCCGCTGGTGGATTGCAGCAGATCCAGTTCAATCTGTTTGCCGGTGCGGTTATCAATCAGTGTAACTGTATCGACTTTTCGGGCTTTTTTGCTCATTTTTCTCTTCCTCTTGCAACCTTTCCCTGATTTTAGCCTATTTTGCGCTTGCTTTTATTTTGTCCCGTTTTATTCATATTCGATCACCAGATCGCCTTGTTCCAGAATTTCACCTTCGTGCAGGTGAACTTCTTTTATGACTCCTGCAAAAGGCGCTGTGATGGTGGTTTCCATTTTCATTGCCTCAATGACAAATAACGGTTCGTCCTTCTCAATTGTTTGACCGGCTTCAACCATGATGGCTGACAAGCGTCCAAGCGTTGGCGCGCCAATTTCGTTCTCATCCACCGCCTTGCGATTGGTTTTCTGGGTAGACGCCACCGATTTATCTCTGATATTAATACTCCGCGTCTGCCCATTTAGATCAAAGGTGACCGTACGCATGCCTTTGGCGTCGGGCGATGATGCGTATATCTTCTGGATAACGATGATTTTGCCTTTACCTAGCGCTACACGGATTTCTTCGCGTGGTTTAAGACCATAGAAAAAGGCGCTGGTAGGAAGTACCGAGATGTCTCCATAATCCTGGCGATGCTGGTAAAAATCCTCAAACACTTGTGGATACATCAGGTAAGAGAGGAAGTCGCAGATATCGCAATCGGCATCAAATTTCTGCTTGAATGCTGCAAATTCACTATCAAAATTGACCGGCTCCAGGTGATCGTTTGGTCGTCCGCTGAATGTTTTTTCATTTTTCAGCACCAGTTTACTGAGTTTTTTCGGGAAGCCGCCGGGCGCTTGTCCCAGGTTGCCGATAAACAGGTCGCGCACCGATTCGGGGAAGGCCAGGCTTGCGCCTTTGTCCATGATGTCCTGTTCGGTGAAGCCGTTGGAGGTCATAAAGATAGCCATGTCGCCGACCACCTTGGAGGAGGGTGTTACCTTGATGATGTCGCCAAACATTTTGTTTACGATAGCGTAGTTCTTTTTGACTTCCTCGAATTTGTCTTCCAGCCCCAGCGCAATGGATTGTGGGCGCAGATTGGAATACTGACCGCCAGGGATTTCGTGGTCGTAGACCTCAGCGGTGCCCGCTTTTAAACCGGATTCAAACGGGTAATACAGCTCGCGCACATCTTCCCAGTAGTTGGCGTACTGGTTGAGCGAGTCCAGGTCGAAAGGCTGCTCGCGGGGCTGGCCTTTCATCACCGCAATCAGCGAGTTCAAATTGGGTTGTGAGGTGAGTCCGGACATTGAGCTCAAACAGGCGTCCACAATATCAACATCTTTTTCAATGGCTTGTAATAGCGTTGCGGCCTGCATTGAGGATGTGTCGTGGGTATGCAGGTGAATCGGCAGGTCAACGGCATCCTTGAGTGCAGGGATCAGCACTTTGGCCGCGTAGGGTTTGAGCAGACCCGCCATATCCTTGAGCGCAAGAGTATGCGCGCCTGCGTCTTCGAGCTGTTTCGCCAGGTCGATATAGTATTGCAGGTTATATTTGTAGCTCTTTTCAGTATTTAACACATCGCCGGTGTAGCAGATGGTTCCTTCGGCAATGCCGCCTGTCTGTTCGCGCACCACCTGGATGGATTTGCGCATACCTTCAATCCAGTTGAGCGAATCAAAGATGCGGAACACGTCGATGCCGTTTTCCCAGGACTCGATAATGAATTTCTCGATCACATTATCCGGATACGCCTTGTAACCCACCGCGTTAGAGCCGCGAAACAGCATTTGCAGCAAAATATTGGGGATCGCCTTGCGTAGTAGTCGTAATCGCTCCCATGGACATTCGTGCAAGAAACGCATTGCGACATCGAAGGTGGCGCCGCCCCACACTTCCAGTGAAAACAGTTGTGAATGGTTCTTCGCCAGTCCTTCGGCGACCGCCAGCATGTCGATGGTGCGAACCCGCGTCGCGAGCAGTGATTGATGCGCATCGCGTAGCGTGGTGTCGGTGTAGAGTATGTTTTTTTGCTGTTTGATCCACTCGACTAAGCCATCTGCGCCGAGTTCATTCAACTTGTCTTTGGCGCCTTTGGGGTATTCGCTTAAAGGATTAAAATCGGGGATGACAGGTTTTCTGAAATGGTGTTGTGGATCAAGGTGACGGGTATGCGACTCCTTGATATCCGGGTTGCCGTTAACAATCACATTCGCCAGGTAGCGCAGCGTCTTGGTGCCGCGATCCAGGTGCATCGGCACATTGAATAATTCAGGATGCTTTTCAAGAAAGGTAACGCGCGTTCGACCCGCTTTGAATTCGGGGTGATCCAGCACATTCAGCAAAAAACCGATATTGGTTTTGACGCCGCGAATGCGGAATTCGCGCAGTGCGCGGTGCGCGCGAGTAGTAGCATCTTCCAGACTGCGTCCGGAGGCCGTTACCTTGACCAGCATAGAGTCGAAAAAGGGCGAGACTTTAGCGCCAACATAAGCGGCGCCAACATCCAGACGAATGCCGAAACCTGCGGCGCTTCGGTAAGCGATGATCTTGCCGAAATCGGGCTGGAAATCATGCGTGGGGTCTTCCGTGGTGATGCGGCACTGCACCGCAAAGCCGCGAGTGGAAATAGCGTCCTGTGACGGGATATCAATTTCCGGATCGGACAGTTTGTGACCCGCTGCGATATGGATCTGGCTGCGCACAATATCTATGCCCGTGATTTCCTCGGTGATGGTGTGTTCAACCTGGATGCGTGGATTAACTTCGATGAAATAGGCGTTTTCTTCGGCGTCTACCAGAAACTCGACGGTTCCGGCATTGCTGTAGTTAACATGGCGGGTGATTTTCAGCGCATAGTCATACAGTTTGTTGAGCGTTTCCTGGCTCAAGGTGGAGCTAGGCGCTACTTCGATGACTTTCTGGAAGCGGCGCTGTACTGAACAGTCGCGCTCATACAGATGCACCAGATTGCCGTGTTGGTCGCCGAGTATCTGTATTTCAATGTGCTTGGGCGAATCCAGATATTTTTCCAGAAAAATCGTGTCGTCGCCAAAGGCCTTGGCCGCTTCGCTGCGCGCATCAGCATAGGCGGTCGCCAGTTCATCCATGCTGCGCAAAATACGCATGCCGCGACCGCCGCCGCCGGACGACGCCTTGATCATCAAGGGAAAGCCAATGCGCTTCGCCTCCTGTTCGGCGATTTCCAGCGAATCCAGCGCAAGTTTGCTGTCTTCTATCACCGGGATGCCCGCATTGATGGCGTTTTGCTTGGCCTGAACCTTGTCGCCGAGTTGCTCCATAACTTCAGGCGCGGGGCCGATAAAGATAATGCCTTCTTCGCGGCAGCGTCGCGCAAATTCGACATTTTCCGAGAGGAAACCATAGCCGGGATGGATCGCATCGACCTGGTTGATTTTGGCGGTTTTGATGATCTCTTCGATATTCAGGTAAGGCATCAGCGGGTCGTTATCCGCGCCTATCTGGTAGGCTTCGTCAGCCTTGTAGCGATGCGGTGAGAAGCGATCTTCAAAGGTGTAAACCGAAACCGTGGCAATGTGCAATTCAGAGGCGGCGCGCAGGATTCTGATGGCGATTTCGCCGCGGTTGGCGACCAGTAATTTCTGTATTTTTTCAGGCATAAGTTGACGATGTTTCGAAATATCTGACATACAGGAACTATAGCCTACTCTGAGCTATTTTATTGTGCGATTAGCAAAGAATGTCACTTCGTAAATTTCGAGCTAAGGATTATTTTAATCTAAATTTCTAGTATACAGGTGCCCTAAAGGACATATAGCTATCAGGAAGGCTGCATTTTATCCTTTTATCCCCATGCAGTATCCTTTTGTCCAGGCTTGCTTAAAAATTAATCAGCCTGTAGTTTAGACTGATTTATGACTGATCCTAAAAACAAAATAAGATGAAAACATATATTCTGGGTATTTCCGCCTATTATCATGATAGCGCCGCTGCATTGATTTGTGATGGTGAAATCATTGCGGCTGCTCAGGAAGAGCGCTTTAGCCGTAAAAAACATGACGCCGCTTTCCCCGCCGGCGCAATCCGCTATTGCATGGATGAGGCGCAAATCAGCGCCTCTCAGTTGAAGCATGTGGTTTTTTATGACAAGCCCTTGCTTAAATTTGAGCGTTTGCTTGAGACTTACCTTGCCTATACGCCGAGCGGTTTTCGCTCATTTGTTGCGGCAATGCCGGTCTGGTTGAAGGACAAGTTATTCCTTAAAAAAACGCTAATGCAAGCATTGTCCGCCGTTTTTGCGGTGAAGGAGAAAGCGCTCCCTCCATTATTGTTCACTGAACATCACCAGTCCCATGCGGCATCCGCCTTTTATCCTTCGCCGTATGAAAAAGCGGCGGTGCTGTGTCTTGATGGCGTAGGCGAATGGGCGACGACCTCTGTATGGTTGGGCAACGGTAATCAGCTTACGCCGCAATGGGAGATAGATTTCCCGCATTCGTTGGGACTGTTGTATTCCGCCTTTACCTATTACACCGGCTTTCGCGTTAATTCGGGCGAGTATAAATTGATGGGTCTTGCGCCTTATGGAGAACCGAAATACGTTGATCTGATTCTGGATAATCTGCTGGATTTGAAAGCAGACGGAACATTCCGGCTCAACATGCGCTATTTTAATTACGCAACAGGCCTGACCATGACCAATAAACGCTTTGCTGGACTGTTTGGTTCGCCGGCGCGTAAGCCGGAATCACAGTTAAGCCAGA
>JANTHA010000095.1 GCA_024762625.1 Thiotrichaceae bacterium | reverse complement strand
AAGTAAAGGTATTGGTACGCCCTGATGATATCCTTCACGATGACTGTAGCCCGCGTAAGGCGCTGATTGTTGACCGCAATTTCAGGGGCGCTAATTACCTCTATACACTGGAACTGGAAGACGGCACACGGTTATTCTCGCTGGTACACTCACACCACAAGCATGAGATAGGCGAACAGCTAGGCATCACACTGGAAATTGATGATCTGGTTGTTTTCCCGGCACAAGACGCTACAACACCATGAGCAAACAACGTAAAGCCGTATCCCTTATTTCTGGCGGCCTGGATTCATTGCTAGCCACCAAAGCCTTGCTTGAGCAGGGTATTCATGTCGAAGTCATTAACTTTTTTACCGGCTTTTGTGTCGAAGGCCACACCCATGCCATTCGTACAACTTTGCGGACGCAACTTTGACAACTTTGAGGACACCCATTTTCCTTTCAAACTTCGCGTCATAAGCGAATATAAAAAGAAAGACCTGACTCATTTCCCCGCGTAAGCCATGAAGAATGAAGCAAAGCGCTATAAACGGCGTGGTTGTGCGAAATATTATGTGGCTGTCCAAGCTTCGTTGTAACTCGTTGATATTCATTCGCTAACGCCTCAAACACTCGACGCTAACTCAACTCCATTTTTGTGCTATAAGCGATAGCGTAGCATAAAAATGGGGTTGAGTTAGCGGTCGATGTGATTTGACTTGTTATATTAATTTTCCTGCAAAACTTCAGCAATCTCTTTTGCTATTTCATCAATGCTATAAGTAGATGAACTCAAAGCAAGCCTATCAGCAAGAGCTGGACTAAAATTTATAACATCATCTTTTGACACCTTATGCCATATTGGCAGTATCATTCTATGCCCATTCATTTCTCTTGCCACCATTGAATTCAATTCATAGCCTGTCCAATTTTTGGCTTTATCAATAAAGGCCGTAGAAATAACTATTGTTCCATAACGAGAGTTTGCCAAACCTTCATCTATTTTCTCTCTTAAACTGTCACCAATCTTTAATGTAAATTTGTCATACCAAACATTAAACCCTAGCTCTTTCAGTTTGATAGCAATAGGCTCAACAAAATCTTTTTTATCCTCAGAAGCATGAGAAATGAATATATCATATTCAACTTTTCCCACTTTACCTGCTGATAAAGAGCTGGTTGACTCTGCCATTATTGCTTTTTGTGCCTCTAACTCTCTAGTAATTCTTCTTTGATGATTTAACTGCTCATTTTGAACTCGTTTTTCATGTGCTAGTTGTTCTCTTTGTCTTTTCTTTTCATTAGCCTCAGTTTTTTTCCTTTCTCTTTCCTCTTCTTTTAGTAACTGTGCTTTAAGGTCAAAAATCCTTTTGCTCTTATCTGCCATTTTTTTGGAATGATCAGCCTGATTTTTCTGACATTTAGCAATATCTGACTGTTTTCTATTAATTTCATTTATCTTACTTCTGAGGGTACTTTCCGAAATCCTATCATTAATACTATTTTGTATTTGAATAATTTTCTTTTCAAGATCACTTATTTTCTTTGATTCTTGTGCTAGTTTTTTAGATAAATCAGCAGATTCTTTCTCAGCTCTAGCTATGTTATTTGATATTGATTGTATCGACATTATGTAAATTTACCCTACAAAAATATAACGCATATTAGACAGCTTCTGTCTATTCCCGTAATAGGCGGAAGCTGTCTATGTCAAAACAACCATGCCGCCATACCTATTTCCAAACCAATGATAATCATGGTTTATTCCCAATTATATACCTAAATTTCCGTTAAACGGGAATGTAATAGACAGGAACTGTTTATTTGCTAATAGGGCTGTTTCTGCCTATTCAGAACAGTTTCGAGGACACTCATTTTTCCACCAAACCACACCAGATTAGAGCCCATTCGGCCCTGTCCAATCATTCCCAGTTGCATATCTAAGTCCTCTTTAAGGCTTTACTTACTTCTCATTATTGATAGATAGCGCGGCATAGACTGCCGGGCCATATAAAGCGGTGCGCTCATTCAATATCACGCGCACCGGCATTTTTTCCAGCAAAGGCCGCATCCGGCCCTTGGCGAAAAACGCCTGTAAAAAATCATCGCGCTTGAGCCAGTCGAGTATTTTCGGCGCAATGCCGCCGCCGATATACAGCCCGCCAGTCGCCATGTGTTTTAAAGCCAGATTGCCTGCTTCTGCGCCATATAGTCGTACAAACAGCTTCAGCGCTTCTTCGCATATTTCGTCTTTATTCGATTGCGCCGCTCTGGAGATCGCGGCGGCCGGGTCGCCGTTACGCATTTCGTCAGCCAGCCAGGCAGGGACATCCACACCATGCTGATGGCGTAAAAAATCATGGATATTGACCAGCCCCGGCCCGGCCAGCACCCGCTCCCAGCTGACATGCCGGTATTTTTCACCCAGAAAACGCAGCAGCTCAATCTGTTGGTCATCTGCGGGGCTGAAATCGACATGCCCGCCTTCTGTGGAAAAAGGCCGGAATGATGCGCCATCAAAATACATGCCCGCCTCCCCCAGCCCGGTGCCCGCCGCAATCACCGCGGCATTGCCGTCCGCATCCTCAGCACCTGGATGAAGCTCAAAAAAATCATCGGCCTGCAGGGCGCGAATGCCCCAGGCGTTTGCCTCCAGATCATTTAACAGTGAAACCGGCTTAATAGAAAAACGCTCCGATAATTCCGCCGCATTAATATGCCAGGGCAGATTGGTTGTTTTAACCGTATTTTTCTGCACGGGACCGGCAATCCCGAAACAGGCGGCTTCAAGCGGTTCATCATGCTGCTTTAAAAAAGCGGCGATGATGGCGCGCAGGGAGGCGTGCTCCTGGCTGGGGTAAGTTTCCTCGGCGCGCGCTTCCAGCTGATTGCCGCGCACGTCAAAAATGGCGAGACGCGTCTTGGTTCCGCCAATATCGCCCGCCAGCACACGGGTGGGAGTGGATTCATTCATATCTTTGTTTACCCTGATTTATTTTTAAAAAGGAATAGGTCAATCATGTTTTTGCGTTTCTATCAGTTTTGCGACAAGTCCGGTCCAGCCGGTCTGGTGTGAAGCGCCTACGCCGCGTCCATTATCGCCGTGGAAGTATTCGTAGAACAGAATATAATCGTGAAAGTGAGGGTCGTTCTGGAACTTGTCATTGTCGCCAAATACCGGACGTCGCCCGTTTTCATCTTTGCGAAACAGGCGCGTCAGACGTAAGGCCAGTTCATCAGCGACCGCATCAATAGAGATGTAGTTACCCGACCCGCCTGGGTATTCAATCTTGAAATCATCGCCATAAAATTCAGCGAAACGACGTAACGAATTGATCACCATATAATTAACCGGAAACCACACCGGCCCACGCCAGTTGGAATTACCGCCGAACAGACCAGATTGCGATTCTGCGGGCTCGTACTGAACACTTAGCGGATGATCCATACAGGAAAAGACATAGGGCTCTTCAAGATGCGCACGTGATAGTGAACGGATGCCGTAATCGGACAAAAATTCGCTTTCATCCAGCATGCGGCGCAACAGGCACTTCATACGATGCCCCCGTAGCAGAGATAATAAACGACGATCGCCCCGGCCTGGTTCACTCCAGTGTGACACCAGCGCAGCGAGGTCTGGACGGTAATTGAGAAACCATTCCAGACGACGCTTGAAGTCAGGCAACTTGTTTAATACCTCGGGTTCCAGTATTTCAACCGCGTAAAGCGGAATCAATCCAACCATGGATCGCACCTTGAGCGGCAATAGCTCGCCATTCGGAAAATGCAACACGTCGTAGAAAAACTGGTCATCCTCGTCCCACAGGCCGACCCCTTGATCGCCGATGTTGTTCATGGCCGCTGCGATATACAGAAAATGCTCGAAGAACTTGGTGGCAATGTCTTCGTAAACACGGTTGTACTGCGCCAGCTCCAGCGCGATGCGCATCAGGTTCAGGCAATACATCGCCATCCAGCTGGTGCCGTCGGCCTGATTGATATGCCCGCCCGTAGGCAACGGTGCGCTGCGGTCAAACACGCCGATATTATCAAGACCGAGGAAACCACCCTGAAAAATATTATGCCCTTCGGCGTCCTTGCGGTTGACCCACCAGGTAAAATTGAGAATCAGCTTGTGCAGCGCACGCTCCAGAAAATCGCGGTCGCCGCTATCCGCTTTGCCGCCCTTTGCATCGCGCTCGGCCTTGTAGACCTCCCACACCGCCCAGGCGTGAACCGGCGGATTAACATCATCAAACGCCCATTCATAAGCCGGGATCTGTCCATTCGGATGTTGATACCAGACCCGCGTCATCAATAGTAACTGGTTTTTGGCGAAATCCGGGTCAATCATCGCCAATGGAACGCAGTGAAACGCCAGATCCCAGACCGCATACCAGGGGTATTCCCATTTGTCCGGCATCGAGATGATCTCGGCGTTATTCAGGTGTTTCCATTCGCTGTTGCGGCCATGCAAACGTTCTGGCGGCGGTGGAGGCATCGCCGGGTCGCCTTTCAGCCATTGTGGAATATCATAGTAGTAAAACTGCTTGCTCCAGATCATCCCCGCCAGCGCCTGGCGCTGAATCAACTTGGTATCGTCATCTTCAAGATCGGCTTGTAGCGTCGCATAAAAATCATCGGCTTCGCGCAGACGGGCATCGAACAACTGATTAAAGTCTTTGAACGGCTGTCTGTTTTGCCCGCTGGTGAGGCGAAGGCAGGCTTCGACCTTGTCGTGGGCGGGTACTGTGATATTAAAGCAGCCGGTTGCTTTGGTGCCATTCTGAAGAGGATTGACCGCATGGTGATTGCCGTGAATAACATAATCGTGGAATGCATCTTTGCTATATGCTGGAACCTGATCTGCTGTGTCTTCGCCATAAAGACGCGCAGTATTGGTGTCATTGTCACAAAACAGCAATTCAGCCTCGCCATCGAGATAACAGTGATAGTTACCCAGCCTGGGGTGCTCCACCACAATGCAACCTAGTTCGCTGGCTGATAAAGCGGGGCGCGTCGCATCGTAACCCCAGGCCCAGGTATTGCGGAACCAGAGCTGCGGCAGAATATGCAATGGCGCTTCTTCTGCTCCACGATTGTGTGCGGTAATTCGCATTAAAATATCATCAGTGTCTGCTTTGGCGTATTCGACAAACACATCAAAGTACTTATCATCATCGAATATTCCGGTGTCCATGAGTTCGTATTCGGGCTGGCTCTTGTCGCGCCGTCCATTCTCCTCAACCAGTTGCGCATAGGGGAATGCCGCCTGTGGGTATTTATACAGCATTTTCAGGTAGGAATGGCTGGGCGTTGCATCCAGATAATAATAGAGCTCTTTTACATCTTCGCCGTGATTGGCTTCGCTATTGGTGAGGCCAAAAAACCGCTCCTTCAGAATCGGGTCTTTGCCATTCCATAAGGCAAGTCCCAGACACAGCCGTTGCTTGCTGTCGCTAAAACCGGCAATGCCGTCTTCACCCCAGCGGTAGGCGCGGCTGCGCGCCTGATCATGCGTAAAATAATCCCATGCCTCGCCAGTCGGGCTGTAATCTTCGCGCACGGTTCCCCACTGACGTTCGCTTAGATAAGGCCCCCAGCGTCGCCAGGGCTTATAGCCTTTACTTTTCCTGTCGTTGCTTTGTTCGATGACGCGTTTCTTTTCTGCGTCTTTTTGCGGGTTTTTCATCGTATTCCCTTATTGTTCATTATTGCTCACTGCATGCAAACCAGGCGCGCAACACTTCTGCAACGCTCCAGGCCTGTGCAAAACAACCTTTCGCCGCGAAAGGCGGTTCAGCGTCAAAAATTTCGCTAATGCTACCCACACAGCCATCAGAAAGGTGCAAACCCAGCGGCTCAAGAAAGGTGCGCGCCATCTCCGTATCCTGATAAACCCGGTAATGCGCATCAACAAATGGGCCGATCAGCCAGGCCCAGACAGCGCCCTGATGGTAGGCGTTGTCGCGCTCCAACGAACCTCCCCGATAATACCCTACATAACCCGGTTCATCTCGCCCAAGTGAACGCAGTCCATGTGAAGTCACTAATTGATGGGCGCAAATATCCACGACTGATTTTTGCTGTGCAGTGCTTAAGGGACTATGCGGCAAGGAAACCGCCAGTAACTGATTGGGACGCAAACGGTCATCGTAATTATGCCGGAAGGTGTAAATATCATGGCCAGATTCGCCTTCCGGGCCGTCGATCACATCATACAGGCAGCCACGGGCCTCATTCCAGAAACGCTGAAAAGACAGTTTAACCTTTGCCGCCGCCTGCCGGTATCTCGGGATGGATTCCTCTTTGCCAAGCTGTGCAGACAGGGACGACATAATTTCAAGCGCGTTATACCAAAGCGCATTGATTTCAACCGCCTTGCCAATGCGCGGCGTAACGACCCGGTCGCCCACTTTGGCGTCCATCCAGGTCAGTTGCATCCCCTGCTCGCCTGCATAAAGCAGACAATCGTGCGGATCGGCCATAATGCCGAAGCGCGTTCCGCTTCGATGCCACTCGATAATATCCGCCAGTACCGGATACAACTCGGCGGCAAGCTCCAGGTCGCCGGTATGCCGAAGATACTGGTCAAGCGCATGAAAATACCACAGTGAGGCATCGGCCGTATTGTATTCTGGTTTGGAGTCGCCACTGAGCTGATCGGGAAAGCGGTTTGGCAACATGCCCTTGTCAACCACACTGGCAAAGGTGCGTAAAATACTCGCGGCGATGTCATAACGCCTGGTTATCAAGGTCAGTCCGCTCAAGGCAATCATGGTGTCGCGCCCCCAGTCGCCAAACCAGGGATAACCCGCAATCACAGTTTTTCCCACGGGTTTGCCAGACTGATGGCGATCAACGATAAACTGATCGGCGGCCAGCGCCAGTTGCTTTATCCAGCCAGGCGAATCCGGATCTAGCTGTTTTTGCAGCTGAGTGGCGTGTTTATTCAGCTTTGTTTGCAGCATTGAAAAAGATTCCCGGGCATTATCACCGGATGACGCTTCGGCGGACAGCACAAAGGTGGCCTGCTCGCCCATTTCCAGCTCCAGATCAAAATAACCCGGTCGAAACAGGTCTTCAACATCATCCAGTCCGCGAGCCGTTTCCACGCGCTGTTTAAAGCGCCAGTACCAGAGAGGCTCTTTGCTGAAACTGGCCTTGTCACAATGAATATGACAAGTGGCAGCTGATTTGTTGTCAGGATCCATGATGCTGACGCCATGATTTGTGGCTTCCACAATCAACTCCCGCCCACCCCGGGAGCTGTGATGAAAATCGCGAAGCGCACACAAAGGCATGACTTTCAGCGCCAACCGGTCGCGGGCGCGCAGCACCCGGAAATTAACCAGCGTAGTGTTATGCCCCGGTCTCATCAGGATGCGTTTTTCAAGCAGAACATCGGAAAAAGCATAACGCCAAACGGGCAGACCGTTTTCCATCCGGAACGACTCAAGCTGCAAATAGCCTTGCGGATCGACCGTTCCATCAGCAAATTCATGAGTAGCAAGCGGATAACAGGAAGCGCCATAGGCGACGCTGACGTCCAGCGAAGCCACCATCAGATAACGCTTTTGCGGCGGCGAGAGCGCAGCAGTGAGCAACCCATGATAACGCCGCGTGCGGGTATCGCTGAGCGTCCCACAGGCAAATCCACCAATGCCGTTGCTCACTAGCCATTCGCGTGAAATCGCCCTTTCAAATGCGCCGCACTCATGGCGACCAAATTGTAGCTGTCCCATATCATCCTTTTATAGCAGAGTTTCGAGTAGCCTGTTATCAACCAGGCTTCTTGACTAACTACGCCGGAAAAGACTTTCGGGACTCAACTATTCGTAAATCCCGGGCTTAGTCGCGGTAAGTAAGCATATTTCGTGAGTATCTTAATAAACAGGGAACAGGGAACAGCATTTCTTAATTGATTTTTCACTTAGATTCAACAACGAAGTGCAACGTTTTATAAAGCGTGCTTGAAAAGTAAGATGTGCAGTGTTGCACTTCGATTTTCAATCACCAAATATCAA
>JANTHA010000094.1 GCA_024762625.1 Thiotrichaceae bacterium | reverse complement strand
GACCATGTGCGAAACATCGAACATACCCGCATCTTCTCGCACCTGTTTGTGTTCTTTTAGCTGCGAACCGTAGTTAATTGGCATTTTCCAACCGGCAAAATCGACCATTTTACCATTGGATTCGAGGTGTTTTTCATAAAGCGGGGTATGCTGAGGCGCCTGGACAGTATCTGTGTTTTCTATATTTTCTATATTCTGATCTGTAACTTGTGTGGTTTGCTGTTCGGACATGGCTTTTTCCTTACTTAATCCATAAAAAAAGGGCGGCAGGTCGTTAAATTACCTGCCGCCCCTCTGTCCGGTTACCTGAGAGATTCCCCAACCGCTTAATCACCCTAATCGTTATGGATTTTAAGTAGCTGGCTTAAACCCTTCGGTGGAAATCTGCGTGGTTAAATAGCAGTTTCGCTCTCCAGAGTCAGCATCTCTTCGCAGTCCTGTTGCCTGAGCGTTTCCGGGCGGATTTGCGTCTTCGGCGTCCTCAACACGATATTAAAGTCAAGGAGACTCTCCTGCGAGAGATATCACTGAATTGTTTGATTATACCGCCCCATCATCTGGTTTCAAACTTATTTCTCAGCGGAATCTTTATCCAGCATGGCCTTTAATCTATCTGCCGGTACGTAACCCGGAATCAGTTTGCCGCTAGAAGTAATCAGGGCGGGCGTTCCTGTCACGCCAAGCTCCTGTCCCAACTGGTACTGCGCCTTGATAGGATTATCACAGTTTTTGTCCGGGATCGGCTTGCGCGCCTTGGCGTCCGTCATCGCCTGCTGTTGATCGTCTGCACACCACATATTCACAGCCTTCTTGAATGATTGTGAACCAATGCCTGCGCGAGGAAACATCAGATATTTGACCGTAATGCCCTTTTCATTCAATTCCGGCACTTCGCGATGCAGTTTGGCGCAGTAAGGACAGTCAATATCCGTAAACACGGTAAGCACTTCCTTTTCATCCTTGGCCTTGAATACCACCGGTTTGTTATCCTGTTTATTCAACAGGTTTTTGCGGATTGAGCGCTTGGCTATTTCCGTCTCATTCTCTCGCGTATCCAGATTAATCATGTCGCCCGCGATAAAATATTTTCCATCAGCAGAAACATAAACCACTTCAGTGCCATACATAACCTGATACAGATTGGGAATTTTACTTTCCGATATTTGGTCAGGTTCACTGCGAAAAATCGCTTTAAGTCGTTTTTTCAGCTTTTCCAGCGTGTTATCGGCGTCGTTTTCCTTGCCTGTCTTATCCGCTGCCGTGCTTGTATCCGCCACATCCAGGGATTTGTTTACAGGCTTGAATTCTGCGTAAGCCAATCCGCTTGACAGCACGCCTGTTAAGATTGCGCTCATCGAAGCCGCCAAAAGTTTTTTATTCAACTTATTCAACTTATTCAACTTATTTAACTTATTCAACTTATTCAACTTATTCAACTTATTCATCATTTGTAAAGCACCTACTTAATATTACCTATTTAATAAATTATTTAATCCATGAGCATTGTTATTTTCCCAGCTATTTTCCCACCTATTTTCTCAGCGGATTCCAAATGATAGAGCATGGAAAACCAGCATCGCCTTAATAAAGCCAGTTTTCTTTATCCTCTGGGATGATGCGCCTGATGCAAACGTTGCAATCGCGCCTTGGCGACATGCGTATAAATCTGCGTAGTGGATAGATCGCTATGGCCTAATAGTAATTGTACGACCCTCAAATCAGCGCCATGGTTCAATAAATGTGTGGCAAATGCATGCCTCAGTGTATGCGGCGAAATTTTCTGGCTAATACCCACTTGCATAGCATAGCGTTTAATCAAATACCAGAATGCCTGGCGCGTCATGCCGCTGCCTCGCCGTGTAACAAAAAGCTGTGGCGAAAGTCCGTGGCCTTTCATCAAGTTGGCGCGCGCTTCATCGCTGTATTGGTTGACCCATGCGACTGCTTCATCGCCCATCGGCGCCAGCCGCTCCTTATTTCCCTTGCCCAGGACGCGTACAATACCCTGTTGCAGACTAATTTGCGAATGCTCCAGCGTCACCAGTTCCGAAACGCGCAAGCCGGTGGCGTAGAGCAACTCCAGCATGGCGCGATCCCGCAAACCCACCGGGTCATTTGTATCCGGCGCTTCCAGCAGGGCTTCAACTTGCGACTCGCTTAAAGAATCAGGCAAAGGACGCCCCAATTTTGGCGAATCAATCAACGCGCTGGGGTCTTCCTGCAAATACCCTTCTCTAACCTGATAGCGATAAAACCGGCGCAGACTGGATAATACGCGCGCCATGCTGCTGGCTTTTGCGCCCGCTTTACCTCGATCCGCGATATATTCCTGCAATTGGCTGTTGCTAGCGCCTAACAAGGTTCCACTGCGTTTATCCAGCCATTGCTGAAAAGCCTTCAAATCCCGCCCATAGGCCGCCAATGTATTGCGGCTCAAACCTCGTTCCGACCATAAGGCGTCAAGAAAGGCGTCTATCTGTAGTTGTGCCGGTTGCAAGCGTGACATGATAAGGAATTTTTAAGCTAGTTATCCAGTAAAACAGTGTATACGTTCAACCGGTGAATTTCATCCTGGATTTGTGTTCAAATGGCGCTAGCGTTATCTGTTTCGCCACTTTTGCATTTCTCTGCGTTCCTTTTTATTGGGCTTTCGATCAGATTGATGCACGCTGGCGTTGTTCATTTTTCTGAGCTGCTGTTCCTGCTCTCTAGCGCGGATGCTTTGTTCGGTTTCTTGATAAAGCAGTTGTGCTTCTTTGGCGGGGCGGCGTTTGTCATTGAGTCCCTGAACGGTGATGCTATAGCGGTAACCATCACGGGTAATTTCCAGTTGGTCGCCTGTTTTAACAGCACGAGAGGGTTTGACGCGCGCGCCGCCCAAATGCACCTTACCGCCGCTAATGGCTTCGGAAGCGAGTTTACGACTCTTAAAAAAACGCGCGGCCCAGAGCCATTTATCAAGGCGCACGGATTCAAGTGTTTTATCTAATCGTCCAGAGGCCATGTTACGATATGCTCCTCGACGTCATTTTCGTCAATGTCTTTTTCATAAACCACCTTGCCCTGCACCGAATGGCCAGTTTCATGAATCTTTCTTTTATCGCCCGAAACGAGATGATGCCAGTCAGGTAAACCACGGCCTTCCATAATTCTTCGGTATGCGCAGCTTGGAGGCAACCAGTTTATCTTATCAAGGTTTTTACGGGTTAAGCGCAAACATCCAGGAACCCGTGTTTCACGGTTCCAGTAATCGGTACAATGGCCGCTTTGCTGATCAAACAGATCACACACGATATCAGTATAATAAACCGTGTGCTCCACAGGCGTATTATGCGCCAGACTCACGCTGTCTTCATTTTCATATTCGACTTCTTTTTCACTTTCAACTTCGCTAGTTTCATCTTCATCCTGCAATTTGAGAAGGCAACATTTGCCACAATGATCACACAGGCTTTCCCATTCTTCGCGGCTCATCCGGCTTAAGGGTTTTTCAGTCCAGAAAGGCATGTTGTGTTATTCGCTCAGAATCTGTGTTTTCATCGGCAATGATTTTCTCAAGCGCTGATAATCCCTGGGCGCTACATAGTAGAAAATCTCCTTGCCCGCGCTATCATAAAGCAAGGCCATGCCTTTTGAGGGATAGAGCCAGTATTCCGCCGTCTTATTAACTTTCAGTATTTCTTCAGGTTCGCCAAAAAACTTCATCTGTTTCAGATCATAATCCGCAACCGGTAGATAAACCAGACGCCAGACGCGTAAATCATTGGCCAGTCGGGTGTTTGCGACGCTCAAGGCGTATTTCCAGTGACCGCTCGGCGTGGAATCCCGACCTTTTTGCTCAGCAAGCATTTTTTTTAACAAGGTTTGATCCGCGTCCAATTCTGCAATCAGGCGCGCTTCCAGCAAGCCAAATTTCTTTTTGCCGAAATAGGCTTCCAGCGTCAATTCGCCATCCGGTGCTTCGAATAAGGCGGGTTCGGCCAGTAACTGCAGCTTGAACATCAACTCCTTGAAGGTAGTATCGCCAACATCAACGCCGAGTACATGGGTAGAGCCATCCGTCGTTGTACTTACCCGCCAAGGCAAAAATTGCGCCCGGGTTTGATCAATTTTATCCTGGCTGCCATCGCAGGCGACCAATACTGTGCTTAATACCAGGTTAAACACCAGGCTAAACGCAAAGACCCGGATACCAGGCCGGTTATTTTTCATGAGCCAATTCCCGAACTAACATTCTCAAAACAGTTGCAAAGTGGGTTATAATAACGCATTAATGCATATCCCCACCAACAATTCCCAAGCCTGATAGAAAATATGGAACAAAAAGAGACTGTCACCCTGACCGATAACTCAACCGGCAAACAGATAGAACTACCCATTTTACGGCCCACCAACGGAACGCCCACCATTGATGTGCGCGGACTGTATCGCGAACTGGGATATTTTACTTATGATCCCGGGTTTCTTTCCACAGCCAGTTGCCGTAGCTCCATCACCTATCTTGACGGCAACAAGGGTATTTTACAGTACGGCGGTTATCCAATAGAACAGCTTGCCGAACACAGCACCTTTCTTGAAGTGTGCTATTTACTACTGAGCGGCGATCTGCCCAATGAACGGGAATTGAAGCAATTCGAAACCATAATCACCCGCCACACCATGCTGCACGAAGCGCTCAAACGTTTTTACAGCGGTTTTCGCCGCGATGCGCATCCAATGGCGATTATGGTCGGCGTAGTAGGCGCGTTGTCGGCTTTTTATCATGACGAGATTGATATTCATAATCCCGAAGACCGCATGATTGCGGCGCATCAACTGATCGCCAAAATGCCTACCATCGCCGCCTGGTCGTACCGTTACGCCAATGGATTGCCTTTTACCTATCCCGATAACAGCCTGAGCTATCCGGATAATTTTTTAAACATGATGTTTAGCATGCCGACCGAGCCGTATAAGGCTGATCCGTTCTTTGTCAAGGCGCTGGATCTGATCATGATTCTGCATGCCGACCACGAACAGAACGCATCCACTTCCACCGTTCGACTCACCGGCAGTTCAGAGGCCAACCCATTTGCGGCAATTTCAGCAGGCATCGCTTCGCTATGGGGCCCGGCGCATGGCGGCGCAAATGAATCGGTGATCCGCATGCTGGTTGATATCGTAGAATCCGATAAGGATGTGCAATATTACATCGACCGCGCCAAGGATAAAAATGATCGCTTCCGCCTGATGGGCTTTGGTCACCGGATTTACAAAAACTACGATCCTCGGGCGCGCATCATCCGAAAGACCTGCCATGAGCTGCTGGAGCACCTGGGACAAGACAATGAATACCAGGAACTTTTTGATACCGCCATGGAGCTAGAGCGCATTGCGCTGGAAGATGATTATTTTGTATCGCGCAATCTTTACCCCAATGTTGATTTTTATTCAGGTATCATATTGCTCGCAATGGGTATCCCGCTGACCATGTTCACCGTGATTTTCGCCTTGTCGCGCACCGTTGGCTGGATTAGCCACTGGAATGAAATGATACAGGATCCCGAATCGCGCATTGGACGTCCGCGACAACTTTACGATGGCGCGCTACCGCGTGATTATGTACCACTCAACAAACGATAGAAAATATTTACCAGGAGAAAAAACCATGACAGTTAATAACGCAGTAACAGCAATGGCGGGCGCAATGATTCTAATCAGCCTGGCGCTTGCCCATTTTACCGGACAGATTGATATCACCAAAATGAGCTGGTTATGGCTAACTGCTTTTGTTGGCGCCAATCTATTTCAATCTTCATTTACAGGGTTTTGTCCCGCAGCGATGATTTTCAAGGCGCTAGGTTTAAAAACTTCATAACAAATCTAAAACTGCTAATAACGCCTTACTGAACAAGTTGCAAGGCGTTGTTAGCTTGAATATATAGCCAATCACTAAATGAGCAAAGACCAGCGTCTAGAACAACTCACTCACTGGATTCGCGGGGTCTGGCCGGACGCCGCGATTGAAGTCGCTTCTGCCGACGCCAGTTTCCGCCGTTATTTCCGCATTCATCATGAAGGAAAAAGCGCCATTGCGATGGACGCGCCGCCGCAACACGAGGATTGTGCGCCGTTTGTTGATATCACCCAACGCTTGCGCAATGCGGAAGTGCACGCCCCCAGAATCATTCGTGAGGATTTACAACAGGGTTTTTTGTTGCTGGAAGACCTCGGCGATATGCCCTATCTGGATAAACTCAACGAACAAAACGCGGATGCGCTGTATGGCGATGCGTTGACGGCGCTGATCAATATCCAGCAGGCCGACGCCACTGGCTTACCCGAATATGACGATGATTTGCTGCAAAGCGAAATGCGACTGATGCCAGAGTGGTTTTTGCAAAAACATCTGAATATTATTCCGGGCACTGAACAACAGGCCATTATTGAGCGTGTCTTTTCGGTCATCAGCACCACCGTATCCCAACAGCCACAGGTCTTTGTGCATCGCGATTATCATTCACGCAATCTTATGGTCACCGCTGAGGACAATCCCGGCGTGATTGATTATCAAGACGCCGTGCTTGGACCGATTACCTACGACCTTGTATCGTTGTTGCGTGATTGCTACATCGCCTGGCCGGTAGAGCATTTAAAACGCTGGGCGCTTGATTTCAAGGCGCAGGCCGAGGCCGCCGGGCTGATGCGCGCCGTACCCGAGGCTACTTTCATACAATGGTTTGATTACATGGGTTTGCAACGCCACCTCAAAGTGCTGGGCATTTTTGCCAGACTCAAGCATCGCGATGGCAAAGCCGGCTACCTCGATGATCTGCCGCTGACCTTGCACTATTTCATGGAAGTCGGCAAAAAATATCCACTAGTGCGCCCGCTTACCGAATTATTTGACGCCTGGAAGATTCCGCAAACCATCGGCGCCTATTCTTCCACAAAGCCAGACGCATTGCGCCAGTCTACATGAAAGCCATGATTCTCGCAGCGGGACGTGGAGAGCGCATGCGCCCGCTGACCGATCACACGCCCAAGCCTTTGTTATCCGTCGGCGGCAAGCCCTTGATCATCTGGCATATCGAAAAGCTCAGACAGGCGGGCTTTCGCGAGATTATCATTAACATCGCCTGGCTTGGTGAACAAATTCCGGCGGCGCTTGGAGACGGTTCCCGATTCGGCGTATCGCTGCGTTATTCTGACGAACAACAACAAGGCGCGCTGGAAACGGCGGGCGGCATTATCAAAGCACTGCCCTTACTTTGTGGGCCGCAGGGCGACGAACCATTCCTGGTGGTCAATGGAGACATCTGGTGCGATTGCCGCTACCTTGCCCAAAGCCCTTTAAAAAACAATGACCTCGCGCACCTCATACTGGTCAACAACCCGCCGCATAATCCCGCGGGCGATTTTTTACTGAGCAACGGCCGCGTTGATGCAGATAATGCAAATAATGCGGATGCAGCGGATAATACGGATGATGCGAATAAAACCGAACACCATGGAAAATACACCTTTAGCGGCGTCGGCTACTATCACCCCGATTTATTCAGCACCCTCCCACAAGGAAAACGGCCACTTGCGCCAATACTACGCGAGGCCATGCGCAAAAACAAAGTAAGCGGAGAATTGTTTACTGGCGACTGGCGCGATATCGGTACGCCCGAAAGATTGCATCAACTGGATGAGGATTTGTCAGGATAAAGCAAAGGCTTTGCGCCCGCGCGCTTTCTTATCCAGTTCAGCGCCTTGAAAATCTTGTGGTTGCGCACGATTTTACGCTCCAGCTTATATTTTCCAGGAAAATCTGTGAGACCCAGACCAATCAACATCGTCAACAAACCCTGCCCCGGCAAAAACAGCATGGCAAAACCAGCAATAATGAACACCACCCCAAATAGGTTTTTAGACAGCCGGATAAGAAAATAAATCACCGGATGATAGCGCCTGAGCTTCGCGATATGCCTTTTTTCTTCGAGAAAATAGTCCTCTGGCATACGGCTGATAATCCAGGGAATCGCCAGCAGGCTGCCAATAAAGGTGACGACTGATAAGACAGCCAGCATCGTTAATAGTTGAGAATTG
>JANTHA010000093.1 GCA_024762625.1 Thiotrichaceae bacterium | reverse complement strand
TACAAAACAAAAAGACCATATAATACAGTCACCTAAGGTTTAATCACCCCTTCGTATGGCACTACAGATTTTAACTTTTGTTGTAACTGGAAACCCGAGGTCAAATAACGGCTTTTTGTACCGCGCCTGGTTGCGCTGATATACCGAGGGCATTATAAATTGTTTTTTGGTGGGGCTCTGCACGCGTTGCTTTGCGTATATGGATGGTTTTACCGCCTTCCTCTTGCAGGCTAACGGTGATTCGCTGTTGGTTTTCCATTTTTTGACGCAGTGTTTGCCAGCTGTCATGAATACCCTTTGCTTTTAACTGGGTACGCAGAATATGTACTAAATGATAAGCCAGCAGGGTGATAAACAGATGGCCTTCTATACGCTCTGTTTTTTGATGGTAGTTAGGGCGTAAGCCCAGTTCACTTTTGAGACTACGAAACACGGACTCCAGGTCGGTCAACATGGTATACGTCCGCCATAGTGTGGCTTCATCCCAGTCGAGGATATTCGTCCGTAAGCAGTAAACGCCTGGGTGGGTTGCCTGTGACCCTGTTTTTTCGTTACGTCGCCACTGAATGGCTATGGCATGGCTCCCTGATTCATTGGGCGTGACGCTTATTTCATAATGTTGTGCAGCGCGTGCAAACTTCTCCTTGAGCCGCCCAATCCGTTCCAGTACCTTGTCATAGCGCTTGGTGCACCCTTTTTTGGTCAGCCCTGCATGGAGTGTTTGCAAGGCGCTTTCAAATCGCTCAGCAAAACGATCTTGCATGGCCTGTTCCTTCTTCTCACGGGCTTCGGAGTGACAATGCAATTCCACCTCTCCTGATTCCGTGACTCTGCGCTCAACGCGCACTTTTTGTCCCGCAGTTTCTTTCACTGTCACGGCAGTACTGTCATCAAAATCACGCTGGCGTTTGCGACTCACGACCAGATAACGGTAACCCTGTTCCCTTAACCATTGAATGTTGGCTTCAGTTGCAATACCGGCATCCATGACCACCGTATGGGTTTTATCACCGTTGAGGCTATCCAGCATGGTTTCAAGGGTTTGTGGTTCACTGACATTGCCAGGAAAGAGTTGGCTGCGACGCGCAAAGCCACTGCCATCCAGTACCAAACCAAGGGTCATTAACGGACAATCGCTACGCTTTTCTTTGGAGCGTCCCCGCCGGGCTTTTTCTACCCCTTTCATTTCTCCGCTAAAAAAGGTGTTGGTCAGATCAAACAGTGTGATGGTTTCATCAAGAGAGAACAGGGAACGTTCTTGTGAATACAGGTGGGTTTCCAACGCCTCCTTATGTTTCCATAACAGGTCAGAGGCTTGATACAAGCGATCTGCTTTCATGGACGCATAATCATAGTTCAGCAGCTCACCTAATGCACTGTGCTGCCGTAACCAGAAGTGCGTTGCCCGTTCACTGGCAGGATAAGCCATACGACCCACAATATTACCCAGTGCGGCTGCTAACTGATGACGATTAAAACCCAGCTCAGTGAGCTTTTCAGACAGTAAAACCTGCCCTATGGCATGGCAGGCCAATTGCTCAATACCGACACGGCGGGGTTGTACGAGCTCCAGTGTCTCCACGTTGACGGTTGTCTTTGATGAAGTGGTATCAACCGGTTCCGAGCTACTTCGCCGTACCAATAACTGGGCAACAATATGCTGTGCCTGTTCTTCAAGTCCTTCTGGTAATTCAAACAATGGCAACGCACTTTGGTGAGAGAGTAATTGCTCAATACGCTGCGTTAAATCAGCCCACTGTTCTCGGGGAATGGAAAAGTAGCGTCCAAGATTGAGTAACGAGCGCTGTTTGACTTTACCCTCAACACGCTCGTTCTCTACGAGACGATAGGTGTAATAAGGTTCGCCATTCTTGCGTGATTTGATCTGTGTGCGTCGAATAAACATTGGCCTACTCTGACGCAAATATCAGTCCAGGTCAACAGTATCTGTTATTATTATGGCACTACACACGGGTTTTAAAAAACCAAGTTATTGTTTTTTAATATTTTTTCTTTTTTAACGAAAGCATGAATCAATAACTTAGAGTGAAAAAAAAGATTTTTACGCCTGAAAATTCGAAACGTGGGTTAAAACACATGAAACCGAAGATAGCGATGCGCATCCGGATGGGTTGCGAGCAGCAGGCTGATCAATCCCATGATGATCAGCAGCGCGCCTGAAATATGGCGAATTTTCTGTGATTGACGAAGCGGCGCCAGACGCCCCGTTAAAAAACCTGCACTCATCATTGGCGTGAGGGTTCCCAGACCGAATGCAAGCATGAATAGCGCTGAATTCAACGCGCCATCGCTGGCCGGGGAAATGAGCAACACATAGTAGACCAGCCCGCAGGGAAGCCAGCCCCAGACTGCGCCGAACAAGAAAGCCTGCGGAATATTCTTGACCGGAAGCAGGCGTTGCCCAATAGGTTGCAATTTTTTCCAGAGCGGCGCGCCTATTTTTTCAATGTGCGAGAATTTTTGTGAATAACGCGGAAACCAGCCCGCGATGTAGAAACCCATCGCAATAACCAACAATGAAGCGATTAACCGCAAAACGGCGATGCCATTTTCGGGCATCAAAAAATCCCTTAACGCCTGTCCAAAAAAACCAACCAGAAAGCCGGCCAGCACATAGCTTGAAATACGGCCGCTATTATAGGCAAGCGTATATAAACCCAGTTGCGAAGGCTGTTTGCGTATGCCAGGCTCCAGGCTCATGGTCATCGCGCCCACCAGTCCGCCGCACATGCCAAAGCAATGCAGTGTGCTGAAAAGTCCAATCAGGAAGGCGATTGTCATGTGATTTATTGTTCGGCTGGACGCTCGGCCAGCAGCTTGCGAATTTCCTGTAAAACAATTTTCGGCGCTGTGCCGTGCGCCAGCGATTTCCTTAATTTTCCTTTTTTATCTATCAGATAGGTATAGGATGAATGATCCACCAGATAACCCACGGCTGATTTGCTTTCGACCTTTTTATAGGCCGCGCCGTACATCTTCACAATCCTGTCGATAACGTCCTTTTCAGCGGTTGCGCCAATGATATTGGGGTGGAAGTAGGACACATATTCCTTGAGGCGCGTGACATTGTCGCGGTCAGGGTCAACACTCACAAATACGGCTTGCACCTGAGTCAGCTCCTTGTCGCTCAACTGGTTTAGCGCCTGGGTCAGCAAGGCCAGCGAAGTCGGGCATATATCCGGGCATTGGGTATAGCCAAAATAAAGCGCCACCACCTTGCCGCGCAAATCCTTGAGCGACAGGTCGCCATCCTGCGTTTCGACCGTAAAATCGCCCCCCACCGGCGTAGCCGTCAGTTGCAGATTCTGGTGTTTGACCGACTTGTTCTCAGCCGGATTCCACAAGAACAGCACCCAGACCAGCGCCACAAGCAGCAAGCTAATCAGCGCATAGGCAAATCCATTCTTATTCATTGTTGCTCCAGCTTTTTCATTTTTGCGTATAAAACCGGAACGGCGCCATGATCAGACCGTGGTCGGTCTGTAACAGCACCCTGGCTTCCCAGTCCATTCGGGAACGCACGCACACCGGAAGAATCGCCTTGCCAAGAAAATGATCTTTGCCAAGCGCTTCCAGTTTAGGCCGGTTGTAACCCATATCCATACCGATACCCGTAAAATCAACCTCTGTTTTAGACACATCGACGCCTTCGACTTTTACTTCCAGCTGTAATGGTCGTAAAATCGGAATATCATTCGGCGCTATCGAAAAAGTCACCTTGCCTCCGCCCGGCAAGTCAGAACTACAAGCGCCTTTCCTTAAATCACACGATTCATCCAACTTGGCGCTGGCTGCAATACCAGGCTTGAGCATGTCTTTGAGCTTGTAACTCACTGACAATAACAGCAACAGCGTCAGCAGGGCGACTATTGTCCATAGGTTACCCTGTTTTTTGGAGGCGGGTTTATTGGCTTTATCCGGTGTTTGCAAACTCAAAATACTCTAAATAACCAAAAAGACAGAACATACACGCCGGGCGAAGCGCTATCCAGCCTGTTTTGCACAACTGTGTAAAATAACACAAAGCGCAACGATTGATCTGGTATAAGATCCACTTTCACGTTTAAGGCAAGTCGCCGCGCTTGAAAAAATAATAGCCAATCCATGCGCACAAAGTACCAACCAGAATTGGATAAACCACTGAATAAACCAGATAGCCGGCATGCCCAAAGGTATCCAGAATAACCCAGGCGGATGGACCCAGCAACACAAGTTGCGGGTCAAATAGCATCATCGCCCCAGTGCGAAAAACCTGCAATGGATTCAACAAGGCGATCAATACCACCGTTTCCGCCGAGGAGCCATTCTGTATCATGACGCCCAGCAAAATCAAATCCAGAAACAGCAACAAGACCAGCCAGGTCAGGAAAGCCGCGCCCTGCGCCACATCGGCAGAGCGCGCCAACGATGAGATAAGCATACCGATGCCTAAAAAACACCAGGCTAGCACCAGCAACATCAGGGTGTAAAACAGCACCTGCCCCCAGGGAATTTCCGCGCCTTTAATAGCCGCCCAGACGACTGCCAGCATCATGGCGAGAAAAACGGGCAGAAACACCACGGTAAAACGGCCAATGATCTTGCCCCAGTACCAGGCTGCCAGGCCAACAGGGAGCGACAGCATGTACTCGAATATGCCCGCCTCGCGATCGCCCGCCACCGAACGCACCGTGGTCAGCAACACGAATACGGGCAAGATCGCCATGGTAATTTGCAAATAAGTCACCAGAGTGCGCGACAGGCCGGTAAAGCCCATCACGCGGGATTCGGTCAGACCCGTAATGAACAGCGCTACCACAATACCGCCAAAAATCAGGGTATAAATCAAAAACCAGCGGGAACGCAGGGATTCATTAATATCCGCCATCGCGGTTAACATTAAATGCTTCATTTCTTATCTTTTTCCCTGGTGTTGACTGATGACGTTGCAGCAGATACCGGCGTGGAGGCTGGCGACGCGGAATCATCAATCTGGCGAGGCTTCCCGGTATGTGGATTAAAACGTTGTTCCACTTCATAAATACGCTTTCTCGCCTGCTCAAAATTCAATGCGCCTTCTACCTTATCCGTTTGCGCGCCCAGACCATAATCCATCGGCGTATTGTTCATTTTAACGTACCAGGACTTACGCGCATCAATCCACTTGCCGTTGCGATGATCATTCACCCAGATTTCAGTGCGCGGATCATCTTTCCAGCTTTGTTTGTCCAGCCAGATCACCGCGCAGCCAACATCATCAAATTTATACACTCTGGTTTTTTTATCCGGGCGTCCACCGCGAACCTGCGCCGAAAAATTACGATCACTCACCGCCATGGCGCAACGCGCGCAGATTTCCCTGTCCCAGCGCACCTTGACCGGCCCGGTCGTTTGTTCTTTGCCACAGGCGGCCAGTAAAAGCAAAAACAGCAACAAACCAGACAAAGAACACAATCTGAAACGATTGAAATGATTAATGAAGACAGTCATGAAACCGCCTCCTTTCGCTTTTTATCGTGACTTTGTGCTGCCTGATTATCCCTGCCCTGCTCCTGCATCTGTATACCCTTGAGTAAACCCGCATAACGCGACAATACGCCCAGGAATCGCAAGCGATCCGGGCCGGCGACCGGGCCTTTCCAGGTCAGTCCGTTATCACTGGTCTCAAACCCCCACTCGCGCACAGTTCCCGCAAACGCCGCTTCAGCACGGGTTAACTTAACTTCACACTGCAGAATACTGTCCATATCAATCTGATCGGCGACATGGTCGTTTAACACGATCTTTCCCTGATCCAGCTCCACCACGCGATTGACCAGCGCGGCAACCTCGTCCAGACGGTGACTGGAAATGATCATTGCCGTGTCTTTCTGTTTACTTGCCAGTAAACTGAAAAAATTATGCCTGGCTTCGGGATCAAGATTGGCCGCCGGCTCGTCCATAATCAGAAACTCACTATCACGCCCCAGCGCGATACTGATGAGCAGTTTCTGTTTCTGGCCGCCAGAAAGTTTGACAAAGGGCTGATGTTTAAACTGGCGCGCATCCAGACCCAGCTTATCCGAAACCTGATACATTTTTTCCGGGTCGCTATCACACACACCCGCAGCAAAATGAATCAACTGCATCACCGGCATTTTCAAAGGAGGCGGTATCTGCGGCACAAAACCGATTTTTTTGAGCACCTCCCGGCGCTGCGTACGCGGCTTGACGCCATCCATAAGAATTTCACCCTCATGCACATATTCGCCAAGCAGGCAGCGGATCAACGTGGTTTTTCCCGCACCATTGGAGCCAACCAGAGCAATCCTGTCGCCACGCTCTATTTCCAGCTCTATGCCGTCCAGCACCCTGTTTTTGCGAAAGGATTTGGAGACCTTGTTAATTTTAATCATGTTAAATGGCTCTTCTTTTTAACACAGAGTATGCCAAGGAGGTAGGAGAGGCATAAAGAACAGCATAAAGAGGCGCAGAGAAACGCAGAGTTTTGAAAAATAGAAACCGTCCTTTCTCTGCTGTTCTCTGTCTAAACTCTGCGCCCTCTGCGTTAAAAGAAATAATCACAATTTATCTCCGATTCCTTTAAATTTAAAGGTTAAACTTTCAGTCGGACAAACTTCCACACAACGTCCGCAACGGGTGCAATCTGCGCCGATATCTACGTCCATATTATTCGCCTTGCCCTTGATCACGGTATCCAGCACATGCGGCACCATGCAAACCTTGCGGCATTCGCCTTCATGCAAACAGTCCTTGAGATGATACTGCACCTTGAAAGGCGAAATTGAGCCAACCAACCCGTAGGTTAAACCAATCGGGCAGCCATAACGACACCAGGCGCGCCGTGAATAGAAAATTTCGAACAGCAGCAAAAGGCCCACCCACAACAGGGCGAGTCCCGGCCCGTAAATCAGGGCGCGGCTTAAAATACCGGTAGGCGAAATGGTTTCATAAACCGTATAACCTGTTACAAAAGCCAGGATCACAAAAATGATCCAGAACCAGGTGCGAGTCCGACGATCAAAGGGATGATCCTTGGCCCAGCCCTTTTCCGCCAGCTTCAGGTGCAGGGATTCGGCCCATTCCGCCACCAGATGATAGGGACAGACCCAGGAACAGAAGGTGCGCCCTCCCAGCAACCACCACATGATAAACACCGTGGTGGTGCCAATGACCAGGTTCAGCACCACATGCTTGTAAGCCAGCATCACCTGCAAGGCGGAATTAAGATCCGCCATATGGAAACCCATAAACCTTGAAGCCGTAAGCGCGCCTTCCAGCAGACTGATATCCAGATGATAGGAAAGCACAAACAACAGATTAATCGCAATCAGCACCGCCCAACGCCTGCGACGCCATTTTTGCGGGCCTTTTTCAGCTTCGGCCAATTCCTTATGAATCGCAGCAATACGCTCGGGATCAAATTTTTTGTGCGCATGTAATTGTTTGACCTCTTCAGGAAACTTGCTTTTATCAGGACGCGCCGGTGCGGCGCCAAACAGAACTTTTAGTGATTCAACAAAACTGCTCATGCTCCTGTCTCCTTAGCCTAACTCTTTTACTGTTTTAATATCGCTCGCGTCCGGCTCCCATTGATTTTTACCGACGCCCCTGTCTTCATTGATGTCCACCACTATGGCGGGTTCTGCAGTCGGACAAACCATTTCGCACACGCCACAGCCAACACAACCGTCAAGAATCTCCGGCTTCATTTTCTTCACGCCGTTTTCATTGCTGATTTCAACCAGCTTGATGGCGCGCGGCGGGCATTGGCTGTGATCGCCGCTTGGCGGATGCCCTGCGTCACACTGATTGGCCCTAACCTCAATCGGACAAAGACGCACACACAAATCACAGATTTCAAGGTCAAATTTCTGACTGATTAATGGCAACGCATTCCAGCGGTCAACCTCATCAAATCGCAATACGCCTTTGAAGTTTTCATTACTGCGAGTTGCGCCTTTAAAACCCTCGCCCCTCATGGCCAGACAGACTTTAGGTTTATCCAGTCTCGCTTTGCCAATATTCACTTGCGCCGGATAATCAATATCATGCGTTAACGCGCCTGTTGGACAGGCCAGTACGCATTGCAAACCATCACAGGAGAAA
>JANTHA010000092.1 GCA_024762625.1 Thiotrichaceae bacterium | reverse complement strand
TTAAAAACCTGCCGCCGAAACAACGCAAAAAGTTACGACGCAAATTCAGGGAAATGAGTCCTGACGAACGCAAAACCTTACGCCAGAAAATACGTCGTATGACGCCCGCCGAGCGCCGGCAATTTCGAAAGAAATTACTCGATGATTAATTTAAGGGCGCCTCTATTAATAGAGGTGCCCTTAAAGCCTTTTAAAAAAATGCCCACAAACAACATCATGAATAACAAAGAAGTGGGCGTTTTTTTGAATCGTAAGTTATTAAAAGGCTGTCCGCGAAAACCTTAGCTCGCCAGCTTCTCTTTAACCGCTTCAACCACGTCATCACTGGAAGTCGCCTTCACGGTAAACAACTGGCCTTTCTTTTCATAATAATCAGCCAGCGGCGCAGTCATCTCATCATAGGTATCCAGGCGCTTACTAATTGCTTCAACGGTTTCATCAGCGCGCTGAACAATCTTGCTGCCGCATTTGTCACAGATGCCTTCAACCTTAGGCGGCATGCTCTTGACGTTATAAATCGCCTGACAATCCGGATTTTCACAGGTGCGGCGCGTGGTCAAACGGTCATATATCACATCGCGAGGTACTTCAAGATTTACCACAAAATCGAGTTTTTCACCGATTTTATCCAGCAATACATCAAGCGCTTCCGCCTGGGGGATGGTGCGAGGGAAACCGTCCAGCAGGAATCCGTTTTTACAGTCATCTTCCTGCAAGCGCTCTTCCATAATACCCATGATTAACTCATCAGGCACCAGATCGCCTGCATCCATATAGGCCTTGGCTTCCTTGCCAAGTTCTGTACCTGCATTCACAGCGCCGCGTAAAATATCGCCGGTTGATATTTGCACTGATCCATCTACCTTAGTCAATAATTTGGCGACGGTTCCCTTGCCGGCGCCTGGCGCGCCTAATAAGATCAATTTCATGTTTTTTTCCTGTTTAAAATGGGTTAATCAGAACCTGATTCCTTGATTTCATAACGGTCTCAGGCAAAAGCGCGGCTATTCTAATGCAAATCCAGACGAAATACACCTTTCTGCACATAGAAACGCCGTATTGAACAGGCTATACTTTGCGCTCTTTATTTTTACCATCAAAACAGACTCACAAACCCATGACATTATCCGCCCTGACCGCCCTTTCTCCCGTTGATGGCCGCTATGCCGGTAAAACCGACGCCTTACGACCCTACTTCAGCGAATATGGATTGATCAAACATCGGGTTCTGGTGGAAATCCGCTGGTTACAGGCGCTCACTAATCACCCCGGAATCATAGAAGCGCCTGCTTTTTCAAACGAGGCCAACGCCTTTCTGGAAAGCATTCTGGATAATTTCAGCGAAGCCGATGCGCAGCGCGTCAAGGAAATCGAGCGCACCACCAACCACGACGTCAAGGCTATCGAATATTATCTAAAAGAAAAAATTGTCGCCAATGAAGAAGTCAATGCGCTCGGCGAATTCATCCATTTCGCCTGCACTTCCGAAGACATCAACAACCTGTCCTATGCGCTGATGCTCAAGGGCGGACGCGACAATGTCCTGCTGCCTGAAATCGACCAGTTAATTACAGCGCTTTCCGAAATGGCGACAAGCCATGCAGCTGTACCAATCCTGTGCCGAACGCATGGACAGCCCGCATCCCCTTCCACACTGGGCAAGGAAATGGCAAATGTCGCTTACCGCGCACAGCGTCAGCGCAAACAGATCGCTGAAGTCGAGATACTGGGCAAGATCAATGGCGCAGTCGGCAATTACAATGCACATCTAAGCGCCTACCCGGATATTGACTGGCAGTCTTTCGCCAGAGATTTTGTGGAATCGCTCGGCTTAAACTGGAACCCCTACACCATTCAGATAGAACCGCATGATTACATCGCCGAACTGTTTGACGCAATAGGTCGCTTCAACACCATCATCATCGACTATTGCCGCGACATCTGGGCCTATATTTCGATTGGCTACTTCAAGCAGAAGGTAATTGCGGGCGAGGTTGGCTCCTCCACCATGCCACACAAGGTCAACCCGATTGATTTTGAAAATGCCGAAGGTAATTTCGGCATGGCGAACGCCATGATGACGCATTTATCTCAAAAGTTGCCGATTTCCCGCTGGCAGCGCGATCTGACCGATTCCACTGTGTTAAGGACGCTCGGCGTAGGACTCGGCCACACCAGCATCGCGATCCAGTCAACTCTGAAGGGTATTTCCAAGCTGGAAGTCCATGAAGAAGTCATTGCAGCTGATCTGGATAACAACTGGGAAGTACTGGCCGAACCAGTGCAAACCGTGATGCGCCGTTATGGCATTGAAAAACCCTACGAAAAACTCAAGGAGCTCACCCGCGGCCAACGCATCACGCGTGATACCATGCGCGCCTTTATCAAAACGCTGGATATCCCGGAGGACGCCAAAGAAGGGTTAATGCAAATGACGCCGGCTAATTATATCGGTAACGCAATAGAACAGGCGAAAGCTCTCTCAAAATCATTATCATCCTGATTTTACATGTCCGTACTTGGCGACATCAGCCCGGAACAATTTCTGGCTGAATATTGGCAACAAAAACCACTGGTGGTGCGCGGCGCTTTTGAAGATTTTGAAGCGCCCTTCACGCCGGAAGAACTGGCGGGGCTGGCGGTCGATAGCGATGCACCCTCGCGCATTATCGTGGAGCACGACCTGCCGCCCGAAAAACAACGCTGGCAGACAAAACACTCGCCCTTTACGGATGAAGACTTCACCACACTGCCCGATACACACTGGACATTTCTGATCAATGACCTGGAGCGTTATGTGCCCGAACTGGGCAACCTGATCGAGCCGTTTCGCTTCATCCCCGACTGGCGCATTGACGACCTGATGGTCAGTTATGCCGCCAATCAGGGATCGGTTGGGCCGCATACGGATGATTATGATGTATTCCTGATCCAGGGCATGGGCAAGCGCCGCTGGAAAATCATCACCCGCGAGGACTACCCAAAGGCAACCATTCCGGACATTTCTCTTAGCATTCTGGCTGAATTTGACGCTGATCAGGAATGGCTGCTGGAACCTGGCGACATGCTTTACCTTCCACCCAATGTGCCGCATTATGGCATTGCCGAGGGAGAATGCATGACTTTTTCGGTCGGTTTTCGCGCACCAAGCAAACAGGAGTTGCTCCAGGCCTGGGTGGAATCATTTAGCGCTCAAGCTGAATTCAAGCAACGTTTCAGCGATGCCGGACGCCAGATGAGCGCATCACCTGGCGAAATCAGTCGCGACGACATTAAAAAACTATCCGCCATGATTATCAATAGCATTCAGTCGCAGCCTGGCTTCCTGCAAAACAACCTCGGTCTCTGGCTGGGGAAATACCTGACTGAAACCCGTGGCGATACGCTTGCGCCGCTTGATCATGATGCATTGCAATCCGGTCGTTATCAATACAATCCCAAAGTAGAATATGAACGCGAAAGCTGGTTGCGTTTTGGCTATATTGAGGATGAAACGCCAGCACTCCAGAAGACAAATACGTCAGAAAATGTTAGAATCCATTTCTTCGCGGATGGTCAGCATACCGTTCTGCCAATCAAATATAAAAAAACCATCCAGATGCTGTGCTCGGATTATTTCTACACAGCCGGTTCGCTTTCAGTGCTTATGCAAGACACGGATTTCAATTCGCTATTTGAGCGACTCGTTGCCGAAGGCGGCCTGTATCCGGTTCAGCCGGGCCAAAAAGACTGAATGGCACCTCTATAAATTAGGATTTTCGTTCGAGTTCAAGGCGGATGGATTTCGAGAACCGCAATGTATAAGTAATACATGAGGATCGCATAGGTACATGGATGTACCGTAGTAGGGCAACGCAGGAGCAGTTGTCGAGAAATTCATCCAACGCAGAAATCGGATGAAAAGACAATTAATAGAGATGCCCTGAACACTATTTTAGGGGGAAAATATCATGACTATCAAAAAAAACCTGCTGTCGCTTAGCCTGGTTTTGGGCTTGACCATGCAAGCTTCATTCGTCAATGCCGCATCGTTAGGTTCATCATTCAACAACAACTTTCCACCGGATAGCTTTGAAAGCGACCTGTTTGCGATGAAGCTGGTCGAAGCCGCGCTGGAGAGGCTTCGACACAAAGTCACTTATGATGGCTCTTATCGAAAAATCGCCTATCCCTGGGGCGATGTGCCGGACGATATTGGCGTGTGTACGGATGTCGTCGTACGCGCCTACCGCAGACTCGGCATCGACTTGCAGCAACGCGTTCATAAGGATATGTGGAAAAATTTCCAGCAATATCCTAATCTGGCAAAATGGGAACGCAATGCGCCCGACCCCAATATTGACCACCGCCGGGTGCTTAATCTAAGGGTATTCTTTGCGCGTAACGGTCTGGAGTTGCCCATTAGTCGCCACGCCAGTGATTACCTTCCGGGCGACATGGTTACCTGGGATATCCAGCCAGGCGTCCCTCATATCGGCATTATCGTCAACAAATTAAGTGAAGATCACAAACGACCACTGATTGTTCACAATATCGGCAAGGGGCCAAAGCTGGAAGATATTCTTTTTAAAATGAAAATTACCGGACATTACCGATATCAGCCACTGCGCTAATTGCGTTTTTCAACAAGCCAAAGTCAATCATTTAAACTTAAAGCCTGCGTTCAGCTTTGGTTAATTCAAACCATGCTATAAAACCCGCAGGCTAATCCAGACAATAAACAGCAAATAGCATCGGGGCGAGCCTCAAAACAATTATAATTACATTCCTGGGGACATCATGGGGCGTTTTTTACGAAATTACCCTTTTTTCCGGCTAAAACCGCCTGGCGCTAAAATACAGCCTGGAGCAAGAACAAAGCCGATTAGAAAAATAATAAAACTGCCTGGAGCACTATTGCTGCCTCGAGCACTATTGCTTCCTAGAGCTAATTTAAAACCACGAAAATCACTCATGGTGCTATTGGTAATCGCCAACCTGTTGCTACCGGCCCATGCTGATGTACTAAATATTCCAATAAAGCGAACGGTCGCAACACAATCAATCAATACGCTAGAGGTTGTTTCTGTTATAAAAACATTATTCAGTGGAAGAATTCTGTCCATACGGAAAAAGGCAACCTATACCAACCCAGACTGCCATCTGGTTAAATTTCTGGAAGACAAGGGCGAATTAAAATTCATTACCGTTGGTTGCGGTATGCAAACCTTTGCCAAATCCGGGCTCTAATAACTCCCCTTTTTGGAGCCTTTTAAACAATATGGATAGATAATATCTATTTAAACAGACAGTTACTGTGTATAATCTAAAATCCTCAATTGACTGCTTAAAAAAGGAATCAGTTCTGGATAAATGAGCTAATGTGTTTACTATCAATATGTACTTAGGTAAAAGGAATGACAGGCTAACATAGCCAATTAGGGTTTTAGGAATTTTTCAAAGGGGATTTCATGAGAGTACTAGTTGTTGAAGACGATACGGATATTCGCGAACAGCTTACCGATTCGATACAAAACGCCGGTTTTGTCGTAGACGCAGCCTCCGAAGGAGCTCAGGGCCTGTATCTGGCGCTGGAATATCCAATTGATCTCGCCATTATAGATCTGGGACTGCCGGAAGTCAGCGGCCTGGATATCATCAAACAATTACGCGCCAAAGGAAAAGACTACCCGGTTATTATACTGACAGCGCGCACCCGCTGGCAGAACCGTGTAGAAGGACTTGAAGCCGGAGCCGACGATTACGTTGACAAGCCTTTTCATCATGAAGAATTGCTCGCCCGAATGCGCGCCCTGCTGCGGCGCACCGGTCGCTGGTCACAGGCTGAATTTTCATGTGGCCCTATCCGTCTTAATACCTCTGAACAACGTTTATTGGTGAATGATAACGAAATTTCACTGACGGCCTATGAATACAAGGTGATTGAGCATCTCATGATGCATGCCGGCGAGGTAATTTCCAAAACGGATTTGACCGAAAGCATGTATGATGATGAATCCGACCGTGACAGTAATGTAATCGAAGTCTTTATTCGTCGACTGCGAATGAAACTGGACCCCGATAATACCATCAACCCGATTGAAACCCTGCGTGGCCGAGGATACCGTTTTACCCTGTCGCGAAATACTGAAGCATAAACCGGTTTGACCTCTCTAAGAAGCAGACAATTTCTGAGCGCGCTGGCGATAATCGGTCTGGGCATTATCATCCTGGGGGGTGCGCTCTATTACATCACGCAACACCGCATTATCGAAACCGAAAAGAAAGAATTAAGCGAATCCGGTCTGGAACTGCTTGGTTATCTTGACTTCAAGGATGGCAAGTTTGTTATCGACAAGAACTCCAAAAACGACTTTCTGGCTTTTCTGGTTAAACACAATTTCACCAAACTGAACGCCAACAAATACGCCTACATTCAGAACATCCAGACCGGCAACATCGTTTGGCATAGCCAATACCCGTTTAACGACATCAGCGCCGACCGGTTTTCCAAGGACAAGCAACGGGTCTTCACCACCTTCAATCTGAAAATGCCCAGCGACCAGGAAGGCGCTGACATTCTGAGTCCGGAAGATACGCTGGGACGCAATATATCCAAACTGGACGGCGCAGAGACCTACATCGTCTATGCGCGCGGCTTTAGCTATAAGCCTTATGGAAACTACCAGCTGATACTCGCCAAATCCGCTGCGGCGCTACAAAAAGGTCGCGATGAAATCCTCAGAAATATCTTGCTGCTATTCGGCATCACAACCATACTGGTGCTGCTGGCGCAACTGGTCAGCAGTTATCTGGTAATCAAACCGATTAAACAGTTCGAAAATGAAATCAAAAACATAGAAGCGGGCGAACAACAACTGATCAGTAATAACTACCCAACTGAATTGGCCGCCGTCAAAAGCGCCGTTAACGCACTGATCAACGCCGAAAAAGGTCAGAAACAACGTTATCGCGATGCGCTTGATGATCTTGCCCACAGCCTGAAAACACCCTTGTCCGTATTGCAAAACAGCGCTGACAAAAACCACAACGAGACCGTCAGTAATCAGGTACAACGCATGAACGACATCGTCGCCTACCAGTTGCGCCGAGCCGTTGTCAATGATCAGGGAACCATCACTCAATTAAAATCGGTACGCCCCATTATCTACCGTTTAAAGGATCCACTCCTGAAAGTCTATCGCGACAAACCCTTCGAGTTTGTTATTCATGTTGACGATGACGCCAAATGCCGCATGGATACAGACGACATGATGGAAGTCTTTGGCAACCTGATTAACAACGCCTGCCGCTTCTGTGAAAAAATTGTCGAAATCACCGCGCATCAGGATGGCGACATGCTAATTATCGACATAGACGACGACGGACTCGGCTTCCCCGATAAAAACCCGTCGGAACTATTGCAACGCGGCATCCGCGCCGACAGCAAAACAGACGGACAGGGTATTGGACTGGCGGTCAGCACCGAAATTGTCGAAGCTATTGGCGGCAAGATTGAATTGCTTGTATCGCCTTATGTTGGGGCGCGGGTGAGATTGCATTTGCCGACTTGAATTTCACGCAATTTCTGGCGTTTTTGATTTGATTCTCGCGGTGATTCTTTTATGTCAAAGCGCAATTTCATTGACAACTTTTATATTCTATTCAGACTGATAGTGTCCTAATTAGGATTTAGTATCATTACGATCCATAACTCCTCGGTTGATTTCGTAGCCTATAAAGACTGACTTTCTTGTTGAAATTGGTGTATGGCTACGAGCCGTAGGCGAGACTACAGCTTTAGCTGGCCGGAGTTTGGCGTATGGATGCGCCAAACAAACGCAATGATCCACAGGAGGCTTTTAGAAGGTGGCGTTTTTTTCAGTTCGCGCACTTATTAGTTCGCGCACTTATTAGTTCGCACACCAATTAGTTCGCACACGTTTTGGTTACTTTTCTCTGGCTAATGGGAATAGCGAACTTGGCGTAAAATTTGAATTTACCGCCGCATAAAGCGGCGATAAATCAAGGAATATGGCGTCCCCACGGGGGTTCGAACCCCGGTTACCGCCGTGAAAGGGCGGTGTCCTAGGCCTCTAGACGATGGGGACCTAATGAACAGGTTTCAGAGAGA
>JANTHA010000091.1 GCA_024762625.1 Thiotrichaceae bacterium | reverse complement strand
ATAAAAGTAGAAAGCCTTGATCTGCCGCATGATTATCTTAACCATCCTTTGATTCTAGTAAATGACGGGAACGGTAAATTCCACCTTGCCAGTGAAGAAAAAACCTTGCTCAAAGGTAAAATCGGGAAGAATTCTCAATCCAACAATGGTTCTTTCCGCATTTATGTATCAGATTTAACCGGCTTGCCCGGCACAAAATATACTGTTACCAAATGGTCAGACTTAAGAGCCATTGAGCATCTTCAAAACAATATTAAAGCTTCAGAAAAAGGAAAAAAAACCGGCATTATAAGCCTGGTATTAGAAGGAAAAAACAAAACTAACATTGTTAAGACGCTGGATCATATCTCCAAAACCTATCTTGAACAGAATAAATCACGCAGCTCTGAAGAAGCAAGCAATGCGTTGAAATTCCTTCAAGAACAAATCAAACCCGTCAAGGAAGAAGCCGAAAAGGCCGAAGCCAGACTGAAAAGTTATCGTACCGAGCACCAGACAGCTGATTTATCCATGGAAACACAGGCTGTCCTGGATGTGGTGGCAGGCATTGACACCGAACTTCAGAAATTATCGCTAAAGAAAGACGAACTAAGTCAAAAATATACTGTTGAGCATCCGGTTATTCAGGCGATCGTATCGCAGGAAAACAAGCTAAAACAAACTAAACAAAAAACCCTGTCGAAAATTTCGAAGCTACCCGAGACACAACAGAAAATATTAAAACTGGAACGCGATTTTAAAGTCGCCAGCACTGTTTATCTTGATCTTCTCAACAACATCCAGGAATTTAAAATCGCCAAGGCCAGTAGCGTAGGCAATGTTTACATTGTCGATTCAGCAGTCGTGTATGATAAACCGGTTAAACCTAAAAAAGGACTCATACTTGCTTTAGGCGCATTATTGGGCTTGATGCTGGGCGTACTGGTTGTTTTCCTCCGCAAAGCGCTACATCATACGATTGATAACCCTGAGAAACTTGAAGAAACCATAGGCATACCAGTCTACGCCACGGTTCCCTTATCCAGCGGTGTAAAACTTACCGGCGGTCTGAAAGCCAAAAACAGAAAGCAAAAATCCTTGTTGGCGGCGGAAAACCCGACAGACCCATCCATTGAAAGCTTACGCAGCCTGAGAACCAGCTTGCATTTCGCCTTGCTGGAAGCGAAAAATAATATTGTGATGATCACCGGGCCATCCCCTGGCATCGGCAAATCGTTTATCTCCTCCAATTTTGCCGCCGTCCTTGCTGCAGGAGAGCAAAAGGTTTTACTGATTGACGCTGATATGCGCAAAGGCTATTTGCATAATTTGCTTAATATCAAAGTATCGCCTGGCCTTTCCGATTTAATCAGCAATGATGCAGAACTGAATGACGCCATACACAGCATCAAAATAGGCGATCACTCTTTCGATGCTATCACGCGAGGCAAGACGCCGCCAAACCCATCTGAATTGTTAATGCATAGCAATTTTGAGAAACTGCTGAAGAAACTATCTGAAAGTTATGACCTGATTATTATTGATACGCCGCCTGTTCATGCTGTGACGGATCCAACCATTATTGGCAAGCATTCTGGCGTCGTCTTTATGGTGGTTCGCTCCGAACATCACTCCATGAAAGAAATCGAATATGCTGTAACGCGCCTATCGCATACCGGTATCGAAACCAAAGGCTTTATCTTTAATGGCTATGTTGCGCGTAAAAGTTCGTATGGATATGGTGGTTATGGTTATTCTTACTATGGCGACTATAAATCGGACAAATCGTAAGCAGGCGTAAAACGAAATCGGCGCTTTTGTATGTGATTATTTAGAACGTTTCTAATGCCGCCACATGCCACCACAAGATTAATTTTTTATCTTTAGAGGCGCCAATGTATAGGGCAGCGTATTTAAAACCCGAGCTTGAGCTTCCAAGCGTTCTTGTTTGCCAAGCGTGATTATTTGCTATGCGTTTTTAAGTTGTTTTGATGCTGAAGACGGACAACATCAGTATGATACATCCGTTAACTGGTGTTAACTTACTGATATTGCTTCCAGCGTGTCATCAATGGAAGACTTTAGGTCATCAAGTCGAGTTGCAATATCAGGGGAGACAAGTTGACCTTGAGCACGTATCAGATCATGCGCGATATTTATGGCCGCCATGACGGCTATTTTCTCTGCGCCAATGATCTTTCCTTTACGTTGAATTTCCTGCATTTTTTCATTAAGCAAATCCACAGAAGCCAGTAACGACTCATGTTCACCCTGAGGACAAGCGATTTTATATTCCTTGTCCATAATGTTGACAGAGACAGGAATTGACTTGTCTTTTGACGTTTCGGTTGTCGTATTCATTGTCATTGTGGTAATCTCGTTTGAAAGCAAGAACTAAGAAGCATTGTCAATAGTTTTTAAACGCCCAATCATTGCTTCTACCTGAACTCGAGCCTTGGCGTTTTTATCATGTAATTCCGACCGATCTTTAAGAAGTTGATGGTTGCTTTTTTTGTACGCTGCATTTTCTGTAGCAAGCTGGTTGCACCGTTCCAGTAACTGCTTTACAGAATTTTCCAGGCGCTCAACCTTTTCCTCAAGGGCGTTAACGCCATCAGTTCCATTGTTATTCTTTAAACTGGTTGTATTCATAGGCTAATAAAAACATCTTCCATATACAAATATGAGCATCAAGTATACGAAAATAAGTCCAATAACACAAAGGCGAACAAGAGACCCGAATATTACACGACGAATTCAAAAAATAAGTGCTAAAATCATGTTCTCGTAAGCTATCGAAATTATAACTTGATTATGGGCTGGTGAAAAACCGGGCAAAACATGACCGGGAAAGGATTCAAAATTATTTGACTGGCTAAGCTGTTACTTAGCTATTACTTAGCTATTACTTAGCTAATACATAGCTGTTTCATAAACAAGCTATTCATACTATGTTGCATTAACAACCACGGATTAAAAAACCACGCTATAAATCCGCAATCTGGAGGAGACATGGAAACAATCTCAACGTTACTCAATAACGCCAGTAGTTTTGCATGGGGACCTGTTATGCTGGCCTTTCTTCTGGGAACAGGGGTTTATCTCACTCTGGGCTTGAAAGCCATTCCCTGGCGAAAATTAGTTGCAGGCTTTAAAACACTTCTTTCCAGTCGCAAGGAGGAAACACTGGAAGGCGATATTACTGGCTTCCAGGCATTGATGACCGCCCTATCTGCAACCGTGGGAACGGGAAATATTGCGGGCGTCGCAACCGCCATTACACTGGGTGGCCCTGGCGCCATTTTCTGGATGTGGGTCACCGCCCTGTTCGGCATGGCGACAAAATACGCTGAAGCCGTTCTCGCAGTAAAATATCGCGAAACCGACGAGCTGGGCAATCATGTGGGCGGGCCGATGTACTACATCAGAAATGGCATGGGCAAAAACTGGGCGTGGCTGGCCTTTTTGTTTGCCCTGTTTGGCATGTTGGCGGCCTTTGGCATCGGCAACACCATTCAGTCCAATTCAGTCGCACTGGCTGCCGAAAAGAACTTTGGCATTCCCAACTGGGTTTCTGGAATCACCATCGGTATTCTCGCCGGAGCCGTTATTCTGGGTGGTGTAAAACGTATTGGCCAGGTTGCGGAAAAACTGGTTCCACTGATGGCCATTTTCTATATTCTTGGATCGCTCATTGTTATAGCATTACATATTGGCAAAGTGCCCGCCGCCTTCATGACCATTATGAATGACGCCTTCACCGGAACCGCTGCAGCTGGAGGTTTTGCAGGCTCATCAGTCTGGATGGCGATCCGCTTCGGCGTTGCGCGCGGCGTATTTTCAAATGAAGCCGGATTAGGTAGCGCTCCAATAGCACATGCCGCAGCAAAAACCAACAGCCCGATCAGGCAAGGCACCATCGGCATGCTGGGAACATTTATCGACACCATTCTGATCTGCACCATGACGGCGCTGGTGATTGTGCTAACAGGCGTCTGGACTGGTGGAGAAACCTCATCATCCCTTTCCACCCTTGCCTTTGACACCGGACTACCCGGTTTTGGAAGCTATATCGTCACCATTGGCCTGATCGTTTTTGCATTTACCACCATTCTCGGATGGAGCTACTACGGCGAACGCTGCGCCGAATATATCTTTGGCGCCAAAGTCATCTGGCCATATCGCATTTTATGGATCATCGCGATTCCACTGGGCGCGCTGGCGGCGGGAGCGAATGAATGGGTAAAATTACTGTGGCTGCTTGCCGACGTACTGAACGGCCTGATGGCGGTGCCCAATTTGATTGCGCTAATCGTGCTCAGTCCGGTTGTATTCAGGCTAACCAACGAGTACTTCAAAAACAAATAGAAACTTTAGTCTTCCGAATAGGTCACACAGGCGCGTTCTGTTTCCCAGAGCGTTAATGCGGACACCTTAACGGAAGGGCTATTCAAACGTCGTGACAATTCAAGATAAAAGTAGCGGGCGATATGCTCGGCGGTCGGGTTTATTTCCTGAAAGGGCTCCAGCTCATTCAGATAATAATGATCCAGCTCACTGGCGATGGCGCGCACTTCGCGCTTGATATCCTTAAAATCTATCGCCATGCCGATTTCATTCAACTCACTGGCGACCACTTCCGCTTCGACTTTCCAGTTATGTCCATGCATGCGGCTACATGCGCCGGGATAATCTTTGAGCGTATGAGCGGCTGCGAAATCAGCCACGACTTTTAAGGTGTATTTAACAGACATGGGATGGTTAAAAGAACAAATCCAGTTTAACGGGAGGCCACGGATACTACCGAAGCAGCGGGTTTGTTGCAATATTTGCCATTTTCTATCGCGGAAATTTGCTCAACAATGCCTTTGCCATCCAGCTTGATTTCTTCCAGTTGCTCAGAACGTTCGGCATGTTCAAGAAAAACATCCGGTATGCCAAGATTATACACATGCGTTGTAAACTGCTGCTGATTGCAAAATTCGTTCACGGCGCTGCCTGCGCCACCCTGAACAGCATTATCTTCAAGCGTTACCAGCAAATCATGAGTCTGGCTGAGTTTGCGAATCAGCTGCTCGTCAAGCGGTTTTACAAAACGCATATTAACCAAGGTAGCATCCAGTGCTTCTGCAGCAGCCAATGCTTCTTTTAGTAAGGAACCAAATAACAGGATTGCTATTCTTTTTAGTCCGGTTTTTTTCTTCACTGAGGTTTCGAGAAGTATTTCACCTTTGCCAATTTCCAGCAAAGTCATTTCCTTTTCAGGCATTATTCCGGCACCCGAGCCGCGAGGATAGCGCACAGCCGTTGGGCAATTCTGCTGAAAAGCCGTATAAAGCATTTGCCTGCACTCGTTTTCGTCTACCGGAGCCATAACGACCATATTTGGAATACAGCGTAAATAGGATAAATCATAATTGCCTGAATGCGTCGCACCATCCGGGCCGACCAGACCAGCGCGATCAATCGCGAAAACCACCGGCAGGTTTTGTAAGGCCACATCATGAATTAACTGGTCATAGGCGCGTTGTAAAAAGGTTGAATAAATCGCAACCACTGGCTTTAAGCCATCACAAGCCATACCCGCAGCCAAGGTGACGGCGTGTTGCTCGGCAATAGCGACGTCATAATAACGTTCTTCGAATTTCTCCGAAAATTCTACCAGCCCGGAGCCTTCTTTCATCGCGGGCGTGATGCCAACCAGACGCTCATCCATGGCCGCCATATCACAGAGCCACTGCCCAAATACTTCTGTATAACTTGATGGTTTTCGGGTTGCTTTATTGAGATCCTTTATTTCCTTAACGGCCTTTATTCCCGTTTCAGGATCAAAGGGTGAAACGCCATGATAGAGACAGGGATCCTCTTCAGCCGGCTGATAGCCCTTACCCTTCTGGGTTACCACATGCAAAAATTTTGGTTCGTTTATGTCTTTAATATTTTGCAGCATTTTGACCAGCTCAATGACATCATGTCCGTCAACTGGCCCATAATAGACAAAACCCATTTCTTCGAACAAGGTAGCCGATGGCATGATCATGCCTTTGGTGTGTTCTTCTGCGCGTCTTGCGAAACGCTTCATCCCCGGCGTACTGGACAGCATCTTCTTACTGGTTTCCCGCATTGAAGAATAAAAACGACCTGACAATAAGCGCGCTAGATATTTACTCAGTCCACCCACATTCTGTGAGATTGACATATCATTATCATTCAGTATCACCAGCATGCTTTCATCCAGATCGCCAGCGTGATTGAGCGCCTCGTAAGCCATACCTGCGGTCATCGCGCCATCGCCAATGACGGCTATGCTATTGCGCTTGGCGCCTTGCAGACGAGAAGCCACCGCCATACCTAATGCAGCGCTGATCGATGTGCTGGAATGCCCTACTCCAAAGGTGTCGTATTCGCTTTCTTTGCGATGAGGAAATCCGCACAATCCATCCTTTTTCTTGATGGTGTTCATTCTGTCGCGACGCCCCGTAAGCGCCTTGTGCGCATACGCTTGATGACCTACATCCCAGACCAGCCTGTCATGCGGCGTATTGTAGACATAGTGAATGGCGACCGTTAGCTCGACAACGCCAAGACCTGCGGATAAATGCCCGCCACTGCTGGCAACCGACTTGATTAAAAACGAGCGCAGCTCTTCGCAAACACGCGGTAACTTCTCAAGCTCAAGCTCGCGTAATTGAACTGGTTCGTTAATGGCGTCTAGCAGTTTTTCCGACATACGAAGTATTATATTCCAATCAGGATATTCGTTTTATAATAAATCCGGCTATTTCACGCAACAGATCAGCTTCGGCGCCAAAGCCCGAGAGTGAATCCAGCGCGCTCTGGTGCAATTTTTTCGCCTTTGCCTTGGCCGCATCCATCCCGATAATAGAAGGATAGGTTGGTTTCCCGGCGGCTATATCAGCCCCTTGCTGTTTTCCCAGCGTATCCGTGTCGCTTTCGATATCCAGAATGTCATCACGCACCTGGAAGGCGAGTCCAATGGCGTCTGCATAAACCAGCAGTTCATTCCTCTCATTCTGATTAACCGAAGAACGACAATAACTGGCCATATGCACGCTTGCCCTTATTAAGGCGCCTGTTTTATGGTGGTGCATATTTTCAAGCTGTAGCTCATCCAGTTGCTTGCCAACCGCCGCCAGATCGACTGCCTGACCTTCCACCATGCCACGCATACCTGCTGCGATTGACAGAATATTAATGATTTTTAACTGATTTTCAGCAGTTACTCCACCGATAGGCCGTGATAAATTTTCAAAGGCCAGGCTCTGCAAGGCATCGCCGCATAAAATCGCGGTTGCCTCATCAAAAGCAATATGCACGCTTGCCTTGCCCCTTCGCAGATCATCATCATCCATGGCTGGCAAATCATCGTGAACCAATGAATAAGCATGAATCAGCTCGATAGAAGCAGCGGCTTTATCCAGCCTTTCCATCGGTACATCAAGCGCTTCTCCAGCCGCATAAACCAGAAGTGGACGTACGCGCTTTCCGCCTCCGAGAACAGCATAACGCATGCTTTCCAGCAAATTCGACTGATGCTGTTTTTGTTGCGCATCAACAGCCAGAATCTTTTCAAGGACACGTTCTATTCGTTGCTGTAAATCATTTAAATTATGCATTCCAAACACCGGACTGACAGAACTTAGTCTACAGATTCCTGAAACTCTTGTTCCTGCTCATCAAGTAAAATTTTAACGCGCTGTTCTGCATCATTTAATGCTTTTTGGCAACGCCTGCTCAACTTGATGCCTTGTTCAAATTTCTTTAAGGAAAGCTCCAAAGGCAAATCACCGGATTCCATACTGGAAACCAATGATTCCAGCTCCAGCATCGCAGCTTCAAAATCAAGTTCTTCATGATTTTTAACTGTTTTATTCGACATTTTTTTAGCAGGCGTCTGTTTGCTACTCATGCCGCTAATAGTGTTCTTTAACATCCAAAAATGCAAGCGGAACTTGCACAGTATATGGTAATCAACTAATATTCGCGGTTTATTTATATAAAAAACCAAGGATATAGTATGTTTGATTTCGGTTTTGGCTTACCCATGTTGATTGTTATCGGTTTGATTATTTGGTCCTGGATTGTTTTCTTTTCCACCGTGTTTGGAAGTTAAGCTTGCGCTTCGTTGTTGAATCAAGCTCTTTGAATTTAAGTTATTAAATCCAAGCCATTA
>JANTHA010000090.1 GCA_024762625.1 Thiotrichaceae bacterium | reverse complement strand
CTGTTTCTCTGACAGCCTGCGGCGGGGGCGGTAGTTTAGGTGGAATTGTCAATGAAACAGAAAGCTGGACGCCGGGCGTGTTTAAACCGGCCAGTCGTTTTGCTCAACGTTGCGCCTCGCCTCGAAACGGCAATAACCCGGATACTAGCCGTCCGTTTGCAGATAGTCCGGGTAGCGTGCTTGATGAGAACAACTGGCTGCGCTCATGGAGCAATGATGTGTATCTGTGGTATGACGAAATTGATGATAAAAGTCCCGCCGCCTATGATGATCCCGCAGCTTATTTCAAAACGCTTAAAACAACGGCGACAACGCCTTCAGGCAAGCCCAAAGACCGTTTTCATTTTTCCATGCCTAGCGCAGAATGGCGTCAACAATCACAGTCAGGCGTATCAAGTGGTTATGGCATGCATCTGACGCCTGTTTCCCTGACGCCGCCGCGCGAAATCGTGGTTTCCTATGTGGAGCCTGATTCGCCGGCCGCCAGAGCCGATCTGAGGCGGGGTGCGTTGCTGCTGGAAACCGATGGCGTTGATCTGGTGCATACCCAGAACCAGGCGGATGCAGACATTATTGATGCGGCGTTATCACCGCAGACGGTTGGCGAGGCGCATCGCTTCAGGATAAAGGATAGAAACGCTGCGGGTTCGCGATATATTTCACTTACCTCGGCCATTATAACAACACACCCGGCGCCGCGGGTTAAAATCATTGAGACAGGCATCGGCAAAGTGGGTTATCTGTTATTTAATGAGCATATTGCCACGGCTGAACCAGAATTGATTAATGCCGTTAATTTTTTCAGGCAACAGGGCATTTCTGATCTGGTGCTGGATCTGAGATACAACAGCGGCGGCTTTTTGTATATCGCCAGTGGACTGAGCTACATGATTGCGGGCGAACAGGCGACCGAAGGCAAATATTTTGAAAAAATCAGGTTTAATGACAAGCACCCGACAAACAATCCGTTTAATGGAGAGCCGTTGACCCCGACGCCTTTTTTCAAGCAAACATCAGGCTTTTTCTCAGAGGAGGGTTTGCTTTTGCCAACGCTTGATTTATCACGCGTATTTGTACTGACCGGGCCGGATACCTGTTCTGCCAGCGAGTCCATTATCAACAGCTTGCGTGGCGTGGATGTAGAGGTGATCCAGATAGGCGCAACTACCTGCGGCAAGCCCTATGGCTTCTTTGCAACCGACAATTGTGGAACCACCTACTTTACGATTAATTTCAAGGGCGTGAACGCCAAGGGCTTTGGCGATTATACCGATGGTTTTTCGCCGATCAATACGCCGCAAGAGGCGGGCGTGACCATTCCGGGTTGCGCGGTTGCGGATGATTTTTCACATGACCTTGGCGACCCGTCCGAAGCGCGTCTGTCCGCTGCCTTATCCTATCGGCAGGGCGCTTGTCCTGCTGTAAGCCTGCGCGCGGCAAAAACAAAAGCAAAAGCAAAAGCAAAAGCGTCGCAAACACCTCTGGATCAAGCGATTGACCATATCGCGCAAAAGCCCGAATGGTTGCAAAACAGGATCATGAGGCCGATGCGATGAGACGATCGCCAAGATTGTTGGTGCAGTTTATGGGTATTTTGATAAGCCTTTTAGCGTTAACGGCCTGTCATTCCCTAACTTTGAAAGAGCAACAGAAAAGTCAGAAAAAAATGGGTAAAAACAGGATTCCACTAGCCGCGGTTATCGTCGATCCTGATGACGCCAGTCGTGAAGAACTACGTCATGTCGTTGCTACTGCGCTTAATCAAGCTGATATTTTACTTGCGCCGGATGCGCTTACCCAAAGTCATGTGCTGGTGGTTCAGCGTAAACATTCTCTGGGGCGGGATCTGGGTAGGCCTGAAGTATTCAGGCTGTATCGTCTGGGATCAGAGTGCATACTGGAGCATGGCAAAACGAGTACGAAAACAGTTTTAAGCAAGGTTCACTGTACGCCCATTGATTCCGAGAGAGTCAAAATGGAAAGTATTTAGAAGCAGTCTCGGGTTGAATGAACAATCCATCTGGTTGTGAAAATCCACCAAAGAGTGATGACGGGAGGCGCAATAAATACTGTACGAACAGCAGGGCGAAAAGCTCCAGAACTTTCAAAACATCCAGCATACGATTTAGGTTCCCTGGACTCAGTCGCGCCCTATCAACTCAATCTGGTAACCATCCGGGTCTTCAAGAAAGGCGATAATGGTGCTTCCGGCGTTCATCGGGCCGGCATCGCGAATGATTTTTCCGCCCGCCTGTTTCATTTTCTCGCAGGCTTCATAGACATCCGGCACGCCTATCGCAATATGGCCAAAACCGCTGCCGATCTCGTAATGATCAACGCCCCAGTTGTAGGTCAGTTCCAGAACCGTATGGTTTGCTTCAGCGCCATAGCCGACAAAGGCCAGGGTGAATTTTCCGTCGGGGTAGTCTTTGCGGCGCAGTTCTTTCATGCCGAGCACCTGGGTATAGAACTTGATTGATTTTTCCAGATCGCCGACGCGCAGCATGGTGTGTAGTATTCTCATGATTTTTGCCTTTGTTAATTTGCTGAACTATCAATAATACCGCCGCCGAGGCAGATGTCGCCATCATAAAATACAACGGATTGTCCGGGAGTTATGGCGCGCTGGGCTTCACTGAAGCGCACCTGCGCGTTTCCTGATTCGTCAATATTGACCTCGCAGGCTTGCCCGTGTTGACGGTAGCGTGTTTTTGCCTTGCAGTAAAACTGCGTGGCCGGCGGCGCGCCCGCGATCCAGTGACATTGTGATGCGCTCAAGCACTGTTTTAACAACATCGGATGATCATGTCCTTGTACGGCAATCAGCCGGTTATTGTCAAGGTCTTTGGCAGCGACAAACCAGGGCGCTTCCGAGGCTGTTTTCAAGCCGCCAATGCCCAGACCCTGTCGTTGACCCAGCGTGTAATACATCAGTCCCTGATGTTCGCCGATGACCTTGCCCTGCTTGTCCACAATTTCACCCGGCTGGGCGGCTATAAAGCGTTGCAAAAAGTCTCTGAACTTGCGTTCTCCAATAAAGCAGATGCCGGTGCTGTCTTTTTTGTTTGCAGTATCAAAGCCAGCCTGTTGCGCCAGTTTGCGAACTTCGGGCTTGTTGATTTCACCCAGCGGAAACAGACTACGCTCAAGCTGATGTTGTTGCAGAGTGTACAAAAAATAGCTTTGATCCTTGTTCTCATCCACTCCCTTTAGCATTTTCAATAAGGGTTTGCTTCGGTCAAGCCGCGCGTAATGTCCGGTTGCTATAAAATCGGCGCCCATGTTTATTGCATAGTCCAGGAAGGCCTTGAACTTGATTTCCTTATTGCACATGATGTCCGGGTTAGGGGTGCGTCCGGCGCGGTATTCGGCAAGGAAATATTCAAATACATTATCCCAGTATTCACTGGAAAAATTTACGGTATGGAGTGGTATGCCCAGCTGATCGCTAACGGATTGCGCATCGGCCAGGTCGGTCTCGGCAGTGCAATATTCTTCAGTATCGTCTTCTTCCCAGTTTTTCATGAACAGTCCTTCGACCTGGTATCCCTGTTCAATCAACAGGAGGGCGGCGACGGAAGAATCAACACCGCCAGACATGCCGACGATGACTTTTTTGCGTTTGTGTAAGGAGCTGTTCATGGACTTATTTTGCCATGAAGCATGCATGAAGGCGGAAAAACTTTTGGATTAGGATATGGCTCGGCGTAGGGAGTAAAATATGGGTTGATAAAAATAGCGCCATAAACCTAGCCAGAATAGTATCAGCAATCCTTGTATGGGTAAGGAGCCGCCGCCTCCACCAGAGTCTTGCGCTGGCGTTGAGTTACTGTTATCGCCGTCGTTGCTTCCTTTCCCGGGTTGCGGCGTATTGCCATCAATCTGCATCAGATATTCAGCCAGCAGATCGCGTTCTTCTGCAGTAGTTGCCGCTGGCATTTGTTTAATCGCATCCTGTAAGGTTCGGGCTGAACCGTCATGTAAATAGGGCGCTGTTTTCCATAAGCCGCGTAAGGTGGGTGTGTTTATGCCTGTGAGCGCGCCATTCAAGCGTTTCCCGCTGCTCGGTTTTATGGTGCCGATGTTGTGAAGCCGTTTTCCTGCCTTGTCTGTAAAGTGTTTTCCCGAGTGGCATTTTTGACAGCCTTTTTGAATAAACAGTTTTTCCCCCTTTTTGGCGCGCTCGGTCAATTTTCCATTGCTCGTTTTAAAAGGGCTGTCCGGTATCTTGCCAAGAGATTCCAGATAGCTTGCCAGATCATCAAAGTCCTGGCTCAAGCCTGCCTTGATGTCCTGGCTGGGATCATGACTGGCGTGAAACAGATTATTTGCAATCAAGCCTTTGCCGCCGGATAAATTGCGGATTTGAATTTCAAAATCCTGGACTTCATTAAAATTGGCGCTCCAGTGCAGCGGCCCCTGTTTGGCGCCTTCATGACCAATCAGACTGATGGTGTTTCTTAAGCCTTCGCCGAAATTACCCATATCCCAGACGCGACCATCGGTATTGCCTTCATTATGACATTGGGCGCAACTCGAATATTTTTCTCTGGATAGCCGTTCATCACGGGAATCATAGAATAATTGTTTGCCATGTAATATTTGCGGTGAAAGTTTTTCATTTTCTACAAGCGGGTAAGTTGCTTTCAGTTGTACGCTGTTGCCAAGTCCGTAAATCAGATCATGAAGATCGAAAACCGTGATGGCGCGCTCCATGAAGTTGTGTACGAACAGAGTTAAACCATCAGGAGAGAGCGCCAGACCCTGAGGCGCATGTCCGCCTGAATCAAAACGAAACAGGGGTTCGTTACTGTAAGCGTCTATCACTTCGACTTCGCGGCTACCTTCAAGCGCCACAAAAACAAGGTTGCCGTATTTTCCGTAGATTGCTGCGCTGGCAATTCCCGCATTATCATGGTCTATGCGGCTTTCGGTTAGCTCTTTTTCATTTACAAGGTCAATTTTCGAGGTGACGCTTCGGATAGCGGTATCATGGGTTAGAGGTTTGCCATCGCGAAACGCGCCGCGCTTGATATTGTCCTGCTTGGACGGAACCCATGCGGTTGTTCCATCCGGCGATAGTGCGACAGTGCCCAGATAATTTGGTATGCCTCTTGCCTCACGGGCGGAATCCGGTCTTTCACTGTGTTTTAAAATGATGGTATTTTTTATGCTAAAGCTGTTTACATCGACCACAATCAATTCGCCGCCGTACGGCTTTCCGTTGATTTCTGTTTTTGGGTTTCCGGTATTTTCACCCGGAAGCGGAGGGGTGATGTAGCGACTGATATAAATGGTTTCGCCATCAGCGCTGATGGAAAGATGTCTCGGATAAGCACCGACATCCAGTGTTTTAGTTATTTTTTCCGTGCCGGAGTCTAGCTGAATTAATTTGCTTGTTCCTTCAAGCGTCACATAGGCATACGGGTCAACAGGAGAAAACACGATTCCATAGGGTTGTGAAGCATGGGGTAGAGAGATTGTCCGCACGACTTTCATTTGCATGGCGTCAATGATGCTGATTGTTGCCGAATCTTTATTTACCACCCAGATAGTTCCATCGGAGGGGTTTTTGGCCAGTGAACGCGGCTGTTTGCCAACGGCGATTTCGGCGAGTTTGGCGTGCATGAATGGATGATATGCAGTCACGGTGTTATTGTCCGGGTTGACATTCCAGAGGCGATTAATTGGTTCGCGTTGATCATAGATAACGCTCATGGAAACTGCTGGCTTTAGTCGGGTATTTATTCTGGCAAAAATGGATTGTATAAATTGATAGTTTATTAGTTTTCTTGCGCCGTTTTGCCCTGTTTCAATGGTGGCTGTAATAGTGTATCTGCCGGGTCTTACAAATGTGTGGCTAATGCTCGGTTCCGTAGAATAGGCAGTTGTAGGACTGCCATCGCCAAAATTCCATTTAAAACGATTATTGATTCCACCATTGGTTTTCAAAGTGAATGTGCGTTCTGTGTCAACGGGTCTGGGCTTATCGGCAAAGTGGTTTACACTGAGCTCGCCTGATACGACCCAGTTTATTACAATACTGTCTGATTCATTCTCAGCATCGTGGACTGTAATACGGCTTGTATATTCACCAATGGTTGTTGCTTGTCCGTAAATGTGGCCGGTTGAGGAGTCAAGCTGGATTCCAGGAGGAAGACCCTGTGCTGTAAATTCAAGTAAATCATTATTAGCGTCATTGGCTATGATATTTAAATCAAGCTGTGAATGTATGTTGATATTTTGTTGATCTATACGGTTTATTATCTGAGGCGCAACATTATGCAAAGGATTTTGCAATAATTTGGAAGACGCAATTGTTTGTCGGTCAAAGCCTGGTCCCCGATAGGTTAATTCAGGTGTGCTATTCGAAGCGTTTCTTGTATAGGCGAAAATGATGGTATGTTCGCCCTTATCAAGAAAAATAGAAGCCTGTTTTTCCTGGCTATTAAGTTGTTGATTACTTTCTATGAGTAAACTATCGTCGATCCAGAGTTTGCTTCCATTGCTGGAGTTGAGATAAAACGTATATTCCCCTCTATTTTCAATATACATATGTGTAGAGAAACGTATGGCCAGGTTGTTAACTGGCCCAGCGCTAATATCCGGCAAATGAAAATTAGCCGAAACTCCGTAACTATCTATGCTCAATTGAGAAAAATCTGGAAGATCAAGCCAGGGAGTATTCGAGTCGGGATTGACATAAAGGTCATAGGAAACGCCAGGCAGTCTTCTTCTGGGGAATATCTTCCATTCGAATCTTACTGTATTTTTTACTGTGGAATTAACGACAGTGATGCTGACAATTCGATTTTCCAGGGTTTCTGGTATGCCGCTAATTTCCCCGGTGTCTTGATTGATAGATAATCCCTGTGGCAAGTTATTTGCGCTGTAATGTAATGGTTCATTATCAGGATCAGTTGCCTGTATGTTCATTAAGACCTGACTGCCAACGAGGCTCGCCTGCTCATTCGGTTGAATAATATTAGGCGAACCTTGTGTTTTTATTTGCAGAATCTTTGCTTTAGAAGGCACGCCTTTTGAATTGATGGCAAAAAGCATCCAGTAGCCAGGCGTCAGAATATTTCTATTGGCGTGCATGGTCAGGCTATATTCGCCATTGCTTTCTTTTGTAAAGGGTACTTTCAGGTAACGCAAATCCGTATTGACAGCATGTGTCGTCGATGACATTTTTATCATCGAAAAACGGCTAATATCCATATCACTTTGCAGCGTTAGCGTTTGCCCATGTTTAATCGTGTCTGGCGCATTGCTGATAACGGGGCGCCTGGCAAGATTGCCATTTTCATCATAGAGATAGGGCGGGGTGTAAATCTGGGTATTTGGATGGTCAGCTGCGCATGGCGCACAAAGACCGCCGCCACTTGAGAAAACACGTCCATCGGGGAGCAGCAGGGCGACGGAATGATAGTTGCGCGGTACGGAGATGCTGGAGACGGTGCGCCATTTTTTTGTTGCCGGGTTCCATATTTCAGCTGGCAGGATGCTTCCGACATCACTGAATTTCAAACCAGAGGTATTGCCTCCCGCCACCAGCACTTCACCTGTAGGCAGAATCACGCCATTATGGAATTTACGCGCATATTTCATCGGCTCAATCGGGGTTACCACGGGCGTATCGCCATTGATGTCGATAATCATCGCTTTGTTGGCGCTCTTCAGATTGTCTCCGGCGATTGCGCCACCAGCGACCAACAGCTTGCCTTCGTCATACATGACGGTAGTTCCGTGTTTGGGATACCAGCTATGTATTTCAGGGCCAACCTCGCGAATATTGCCAACGCCTGCAGTATCAATCACATGCATTTTTGGCGTTGGACCAGAATGGAATACTTTGCCGCGTGGGTCAACATGAAACAGTGGCCACCATTCGCGTTCATAATAATTGTTATAATCCAGAATAGGTTTTTGCAGATTGATGCCTGTGAGTACTTTCCAGCCATTGGCTTCGCTCCACAATTCGGGATATTGGCCACCGGCGGTTCCGAGGGCTGTAAATACTGTTTTATCGGGCAATGCCACGCTGGTTGGATACCAGCGCCCGCGGTTCATGGAAGCGCCTTTTGTCCACTGGTTGGTTCTAAAATCAAAAACACTGGTGGTTGGCACGCGGTTGTTACCGCCGTTAATGATGAGACGTCCATCTTCGAGCAAAAC
>JANTHA010000089.1 GCA_024762625.1 Thiotrichaceae bacterium | reverse complement strand
AGATGCATTCAGAGCTGCTTAAAACAAAATTATTAAAAGACTTTTATGAGTTTTATCCGGATAAATTTCACAGCGTCACTAACGGCGTAACGCCAAGGCGCTTCGTGCAGTTAAGCAACCCTGGTCTGGACGCCCTTTTGACGCGCGTGATTGGCGAGAACTGGGTTACAGACATGGATAAGCTTAAAGCGTTGGAGAATTATGCTGATGATGCCGCTTTTCGGGATGAATGGATCGCCATGAAGCGCCAGGCTAAAGAAAAACTTGCTGGTCTGCTTAAAGATAAAACAGGCGTCATGCTTGATCCTCACTCCCTGTTTGATATTCAAACCAAGCGGATTCATGAATATAAGCGTCAACACCTGAATTTATTGCACATTGTCAGCCTCTACAATCGCATTAAACATGATTCCAATTTTACGCCTATCCCACGCGCCTTTATTTTTGGCGGCAAGGCGGCGCCTGGTTATTACCTTGCCAAATTGCTCATCAAACTGATCAATTCAGTCGCCGAGGTGATCAATAAAGACCCACAGGTTAATGGATTTATACGGGTGGTTTTTTATCCGAACTTTAATGTGAAAAACGCGCAGCCAATTTATCCTGCAGCTGATCTTTCAGAACAGATTTCTCTGGCGGGCAAGGAAGCGTCAGGAACCGGAAATATGAAGTTCTCCATGAACGGCGCGCTCACAATCGGTACGCTTGATGGGGCTAATGTGGAAATAAGAGAGGCGGTCGGTGATGAAAATTTCTTCTTGTTTGGCATGACGGAAGCCGAAGTGGATCAGCTGCAATCCAGGGGCTATGTTCCGGCTAATTATTATCATGAAAACAGTCACTTAAAGGCGGCGATAGACCTGATTGATTCCGGTCTTTTTTCTCATGGCGATGGCGAATTATTCAAGCCTTTGACGACAAGGCTGCTGCTTAAGGATCCGTTTATGGCGCTAGCTGATTTTCAATCCTATGAAAATTGTCAGGATGACGTTGATTCGGCTTATTGTGACTATGATAACTGGAATAAAAAGTCGATACTGAATGTGGCGCGTATGGCATATTTTTCATCGGATCGCGCTATTCGGGAGTATTGCGATAAAATCTGGAAAGTATCACCGCTTCCAGTTCATTTATAAGGAATCTGGAGAATTATCAATCACAAGCCAGATATAGACTGTTATGATGCCAAATTTGCTGGATCAATCGTATAGATAAAGCCAGTGGTAATGTATGTTAATTCGGATCTAAAAGTCAGACTGATACAATCAGTGAGACTTTTTTTATCTTTCATTAACTTTAATAAACAGTTTTCTGTGGGAGAAATTTGTGACGCGTATTAGCATTATCGGCGCTGGTTTTGGCGCATTAACGGCGGTTCGCAGTTTAAGGAAGGCAGATAAGCAGGTTGAAATCACCGTTATCGCCCCTAAGTCGGAATTTGTATATTTCCCAAGTCTTATCTGGCTGCCATCGGGCATGCGCAAAGGCGCTGATTTAAGAATCAATCTAGATTCGTTTTTTAGGCGCAATAATGTCAAGTTTCACGCTGGCGGCGTAACAGGTCTGAAACAGGGTGGTCGGGTCGTCGTTACAGATTCAGGCGAGATTGAAAATGATGGTTTGATTATCGCGAGCGGTGGTCGCTTCATTAAAAAATTGCCAGGTATTGAACATGCCTTGACCATTTGTGAAGGCATTGAAGCAACCGAACAAATAGCCGAACGCATCAATACGATGCAGGGCGGAACCATAGCGGTTGGTTTTGGCGGAAATCCCAAAGAGCCGTCCGCGATGCGCGGCGGTCCGATGTTTGAGGTTTTATTTGGGCTGGATACCTTGCTGCGTCGTCAAAAACGTCGCGATCAATTCGAGATCGTGTTCTTTACGCCCGGCGCAGAGCCAGGTAAACGGCTTGGGGACAAGGCTGTAAAAGGCCTGCTTGCCGAGATGAAAAAACGCAATATTCAAACACAGCTTGGGCATAAGATGGTTCGCTTTGATGCGGATAAGGTCGTCACTGAAGGCGCTGAATTTGCGGCTGACCTGATTCTGTTCATGCCGGGTATGACAGGCCCGGCCTGGCTGGAACATACAGAGTTACCGCGTTCTGCGGGCGGCATGATTACGGCGGACAAGCATTGCAAAGTTGCTGGTTTCGAGCACGTCTATGTGGCCGGCGACAGCGGCAGCTACCCAGGGCCAGACTGGGCGCCCAAGCAGGCGCATATGGCTGACTTGCAAGCGGAGGCGGCCGCAAAAAACCTGTTGGCGGGGTTGCAGGGTCAGGCGGCTCAAGAAACCTTTAAATGGGAACTGATCTGTATCGTGGATACGCTGGATAAAGGCATCATGGTTTATCGTAGCGACACGCGTAAGTTTGTCTTTCCAAGCAAGTTATTTCACTACGCCAAGCGCTTTTTTGAATGGTGGTATCTGCGTCAATACCGTTAATAATCTAAAACGCTTAACACTGTTCCCAGGGCAGGCCGTGAAAGCGCCAGCCGTTGAGCGTTCCGCGATGGTTATTGTCATCGCGGTCGCCTTCGAAGCCGTCGCTGATGTGGTAAATATTGCGGAGACCCGCGTCCAGCAACTGATGGCCTGCTTTTTCAGAGCGATTGCCGCTACGACAGATCATTACAATCGGCGCGTCATCGTCCCCCTGAGCTGCTTTGATTTCTTCCACGAAGTTGGGGTTGATGTCCCAGTCTGGTTCTTCCATCCAGCCGATATGAATACTGCCGACCGGGTGACCAATGAATAAAAATTCCATTGACGAGCGAATATCAATCAGTTTGGCATCAGGGTGTTGTTGTAAAAATTCCCAGGCTTCAGGTGAGGTGAGGTGTCCCAGCGTTTCATTATTCATAGGCTGAGTGTAAAACATGCTCAAGTCAGATCAAAGTGGTTCTAGGGCTTTATTTCAAAAAAAACGAGAACAGTATTTTGTAAGGGATGCTGGTTATCATCTGAAATCATCAAATACTGATTGTTTTTGTAATGAGCAAGCCCTTCAAAATTGTCCAGATACCAGCCCTCAGCGCCGGAAAAAGAGGCGATTAAGCGGGTTTTACAGATGTGCTCGTTGTTACAGTTGTCAAGATAAAGCTGGCGCAGCTTGATGACGATGGGCGTTAATTCATTTTTCCAGGCGCGTTCCAGAATCAACACGTCGCCGTTGGGAAGCGTTTCCAGTCCTGTGACGGCGCTGTTTTGCTGGGGAGATGCAATAAAACGCCATGTGCGGCCGGTCGCGGAATATATGGTCTGGTAGGTGTTGGCATTTTGTTTCAAAGGGAATTCCGCCGCTGTTAAGATGCCATGACGAGGATGAAAAATGACGCTCTCAAGCGCCTTGTTCTTGTTGCGGTAGTTTTTCCGGCGCATCAGTTTTGTCGGGATGTCGACTGCCTTAAGAAAATCTCCGTTTGTTGAGTAACGTTCGATTCTTGGTTTGTTTTCAAATGAAATAAGCAGACTGGAATCGCCTTTTACGCCATTGTCGCCATTCTCAACCGAGAGGCCTTCGGAGTCCGAATATTTTCCCTTGAGCGACTGTTTGTTTCTGTTTTTTAAACGCGCGGCAAAGATAAGCTTTACATTTTCAAGCTGATTGTTTTTTACATCCAGTTTCAGGTGGTAGAGTAAACCCTCATCCGAAACGGCATATAAGCGTTGTTCATCGTTGTCCCAGGCAATTCCGGATAGTTCATTCACAGGCAAACTATTAAAGCTGGATGTTTTTAGCCCAAGACTTCCCAGTAAATTAACGTTCATGAAGCGCCCGGAAACACTGTCTGGCGCGAGTGGGTATTCATAAACACCGGATTGTGATGGCGCACATGCTGCCAGAGATAACAATACAAAAGGCCAGCATAGCGTCCCAAAAAGGTTACAAATAGCTTGTTGAAAAAGGCCATTTTTTTGTCTGTTTATTGGCATGAAATTATTGTAACAAGCTTTTCTGGCAGGTAGTTACAATTTATTCTTATAGGATGTTTCTCGCCTTAATTGTATTAATAGTGGCGCCCTTTAATGATGTTTGTGGTTCAGGGCGGCGGAAACGTCGCCCTGTTGTGACGAGTTAGCTATCAGAACTAGGGGTTAATTTTCCTTTAAGAATAATTTTATTGCTGGGCTTATCCATGTGTGAATTCCTGGGTTCGATATGGATAGCCAGCAAGCCGACATTTTTCAGGTTTTTCCATTCTTCCTGGCTTATGGAAATCATGGTCTTGCCCTGTTTGGAAATTTCGCCCATTTTCATGGGTTCGCCGCCTTCTTTAGGGTGGCACCAGAGTGATAGCTCCATGTCTTCTGGAATATCGACTTTTTTCATGATGTCGATGGATAGCTTCATGTCTGATTTGCTGATACGGGTCACGGCAACGGGCACATGAGATTCTGTTTCAAGTACCGCGCTATAAACGGTTGGCGTCAGAGTCATCGGATTGAGGAACAGCACGGCGGTTATGACCAGCGCCATGGCGGCCAGACCAAAACTGCGTTTAAACAATGCGCTTTTCCACCACGCCTTGTCGGGGGTGTGTTTTAGGGACTTGTTTTGTTCCTGAATATGGTTTTCGATATTGTTCCAGACGCGATCAGAAGGTTGCGAATCCGGCAGTAACTCAACCAGATGGGCGAATTTGTTTTCATAGGCGTCGACCACAGCGCGCAGGTAAAAGTGGGTATCCATTAATACTTCAAACCGTTTTCTGGCGCGTCCATGCAGGGAACCCACGGCGTATTCAATCGCCAGCTGTTCAAAAATTTCCGGGTTCTGGTATCTGTTTAGCGTGCTGTTCTGTTCGCCCTGTTCTTGTTTGCTGTTTTGTTTGTTGTCTGGTGTGTTCATTGGTTTTTCTGTTAGCTTAGACATGGTCGTATGTCCTCCAGGCCTCTTCTAATCCAGGCTTTAATGGTGCCCAGTGGTCTATCAAGTTTGGTTGATAACTCCTGATGTGTATGTCCATAGTAATATGAGAGTAAAATACATTCCCGTTGCTCGGGTTTTAGCTGCTCCAAGCAGTCCATCAAACCTTTTACGTCCTGGCTCATATTGGCGAGTTTATCCGGCTCCATATCGGCAGAGGAAAATTCCAGTCCTTCGTATTGTATTTCAGTTTCAACAGCCTTTGTTTTAAGGCTGCGCAATTTATCCAGTCCTTTATTACGAATGATGGTTGACATCCAGGTCATGGCTTTTCCTTTGCCAGGTGAAAATGAATCTGCTTTCTCCCATATTTTGATGAAGCCTTCCTGCAAGACATCTTCTGCAAGCGCCTGCGTTTTCATTAAGCGCAAACAAAGGCTCATTAATTTAGGAGCGCACTGCTCGTACAGTTGCTTGAACGCAAGCTGGTCTCCATTTGCTGCTTTATTAAGCAGTTCCGCGTAAATATCTTCCATAGGTTTTGTGTTACGTTGTTTATTGATAGACCCGTGATTTTTACTTGGTGCTGACCGGGTATTATTTAAAACTTTGTTATTTTTCCTTCATCTGGATTTATATACGAGAATAATCATGTTTAGATGCAAAAAAGGCTTCCCGAAGGAAGCCTTTTTGATAAACGGTGTGAATAAGATTAATTATTCATCGCCAACTTCTTTCATGCTTAAACGCATTCTTCCCTGGCGGTCAATTTCCAGTAGTTTTACGCGTACTTCATCGCCTTCTTTGAGGTGGTCGCTGACTTTTTCGACGCGTTCTTCACTGATTTGAGAGATATGCACCAAGCCATCTTTGCCGGGAAGGATGGTGACAAATGCTCCAAATTCCATGATTTTGGCGACTTTGCCATTGTAGATAGCGCCCACTTCGGCTTCGGCGGTAATGTCCTCGATGATTTTCTTTGCAGCACTTGCCGCCGCGCCGTCTACTGCAGAAATCTTGATTGCGCCGCTATCATCAATGTCAACCTGAGCGCCAGTCTCTTCGGTAATGCTGCGTATGGTTTCGCCGCCTTTTCCAATCACTTCACGGATCTTGTCCGGGTTGATTTTCATGGTTACATAACGTGGCGCGAAATCAGAAACATCTTCGCGCGGCGCATCAATCACCTTGTTCATTTCGTCCAGAATATGGAGACGCGCTGCCTGAGCCTGTTCCAGCGCCTGTTCCATGATTTCTTTGGTGATACCCTGGATTTTGATATCCATTTGTAAAGCGTTAACGCCGTCTTTGGTTCCGGCGACTTTGAAATCCATATCGCCGAGGTGGTCTTCATCGCCAAGGATGTCAGTCAGGACTGCAAAATCATCGCCTTCTTTAACAAGGCCCATCGCGATGCCAGCCACCGGAGCCTTGATGGGGACGCCGGCGTCCATCAGAGACAGAGAGGTGCCGCATACAGATGCCATGGAGCTTGAGCCGTTTGATTCAGTGATTTCGGAAACGACGCGGATCGTATAGGGGAATTCTTCCTGGCTTGGCATGACGGCTAGAACGCCGCGCTTTGCAAGGCGACCATGTCCGATTTCACGACGTCCGGGACTACCGGTGCGGCCAGTCTCGCCAACAGAATAGGGAGGGAAATTATAATGTAGGATGAACGGCTCTTTGTAGGTGCCTTGCAATGCATCAATGATTTGTGCATCGCGCTGGGTGCCCAGTGTTGTGACGACCAGAGCCTGGGTCTCCCCACGCGTAAACAGGGCGGAACCGTGTGTTCTTGGCAAAACGTCAATGCGGGCTTCGATGTTGCGGACTGTTTGATTGTCGCGTCCGTCAATGCGCGGCTCTCCAGCAATAATCCGGCCGCGAACGATTTTTTTCTCCAGGCTTTTGAATGCGTCTTTTATCGCGCCTTCCGTGGGGCCTTCTTCTTCATTAGCCAGTTCCAGCGCCTTATCCAGCGCAGCTGCGACTTTATCTTGTCGCTCCATTTTATCGGCAGTCTGGAATGCGTCTTTCAAGTCGTCTTCACAGGCTTTGGCAACGGCGTCGGCTAGTGCGGTGTCTTTTTCCGGAGCCTGCCATTCCCATTTTTCCTTGCCGACTTCAGCGGCAAACTCACTGATGGCGTCAATGGCGACCTGCATTTGTTCGTGACCAAACATGACTGCGCCGAGCATGACTTCTTCAGGAAGTTCTTTAGCTTCTGATTCAACCATCAGAACTGCATCCCGGGTGCCCGCAACCATCAGATCAAGTTCAGAGTCTTCCAGTTGGGATACGGTTGGGTTAAGCAGGTATTCGCCCTCTTTGTAGCCAACCTGCGCTGCGCCAATCGGACCGGCAAAAGGAATACCGGATGCGCTTAAGGCGGCGGAAGTGCCCAGCATGGCGGGAATATCAGGCTGGACTTCAGGGTTGAGGGACATCACCGTGATTATGATTTGCACTTCGTTTTTGAAGCCTTCCGGGAATAGTGGGCGGATAGGGCGGTCAATCAGGCGCGCCAGCAATGTTTCCGCTTCGCTGGGTCGGGCTTCGCGGCGGAAGAAACCGCCGGGAATTTTGCCTGCCGAATAGGTTTTTTCCTGATAATTGACAGTCAGTGGGAAAAAGTCCTGTCCTTCCCTGGCTTCTTTCTCGGCAACCACCGTTACCAGAAGAACGGTGCCATCGACATCTATTTTTACAGCGGCGTGCGCCTGACGGGCGATTTCGCCCATTTCAAGTTCTACAGTATGATCGCCATACTGAAACGTTGTGGTGACAACATCAAACATGTTTTTTCCTTTTATGCTATTAGTTGCGCATCACGAAGGATGTTTATAAAAACCAGTTCGTTGACCAAACATGTCTTTTATAAACAACCTGAGCGTGATTGCAACATTAATACTATAAGATACTATAAATAAACAAAACTAAATGAAGCGAAGCAAAAACACCGCACAAAGGCGGTGTTTTCAGGTGTGGCGAAATTAACGGCGCAGACCAAGACGCTTGATCAGATCCTGATAGCGCGAAAGTTCCTTACGTTTCAGGTAATCAAGCAGTTTACGGCGCTGATTAACCATTCTCAACAGTCCACGGCGTGAGTGATGATCATGTATATGTGTTTTAAAATGCTCCGTAAGATGCCTGATATTTGCGGTTAATAGCGCAACTTGCACCTCCGGAGACCCGGTGTCAGTATCTGACAGGCGATAATCAGCTACGATTTTCGCTTTGGTTTCTGCGTTCAGAGACATAATTTCCTAGGTTCCAGATTAAGTAAAAATATATTTAAGCTACTGATTTACTCAGGTAGCGAAAAGCGGCGCA
>JANTHA010000088.1 GCA_024762625.1 Thiotrichaceae bacterium | reverse complement strand
AATCGGAAATTTCACACACCGGATCAGCCAGAACGACTTTGCGTTCTTTCCACGCCCAGAAGGGATGCTTAAAAGAAATGTAGGCGATATAACCTTTACCCTCAACAAAAAAGTATTCCAGTCCCTGTTCCAGACTTGTATAAGCCATGCAGTGACTTCCATACTTTTGAAGATAGGGGAAGCAGTCAGATTTTTGCAGATTCACGTTTGTCGATGATCGTTTATATTTTATTTTTTTAAACTATTTATTTCCGTGCTTGTTTTGTGTTCGACTCTTTTACCGCGCCCGGCTCTTTTCCAGTATTCGACATTTGGTTTTCTCCGCTTTCCCGGTCAAAACCCTCAAGCGCAAGCGGCTTTGCCTCAGGCAAGATCAAGTGGGCCAGTTCCTGCAAAGCGCGCTCATACACCCTGCGTTTGAAATAAACCACTTCCTTTGCAGGCAACCAGTAATTGACCCAGCGCCAGCTATCAAATTCCGGTACATCACAGGCGCACAAATCGACACTGCTGTCTTCACAAACCAGCTTTAATAAATACCATCGTTGCTTTTGTCCGATACAGATCGGCTCTGATTCAAGACTCGAACTGCGCCGAATCATATTCCTGGGTAAGCGATAACGTAACCAGTCGCGGGTCGCGCCCATCACCTGGACATGCTCCTTAAGCAAACCGGTTTCCTCCTGCAGTTCCCGATACATGGCCTGCAGAGGCTCTTCGCCTTCATCAATCCCACCTTGAGGAAATTGCCATGAAGACTGCCTTATGCGCTTACCCCAAAATACTTTTCCTTCACAATTCGCAATGATGATACCCACATTGGCCCGAAAGCCCTCCTCATCAATCACGATTGACTCCAATAATCTTTAATTAAATACATTCTTTCATAATGCGCATGATTCATCAAATATTACCGGTTACAATAGGCGTTTTCCAGATTCCGAGATAATTACAAATGCCCCTGGCTCTATTTGACCTTGATAATACCCTGCTTAGCGGCGATAGCGACTATGAATGGGGCCAGTTTCTGGTCGAAAAGAATCTTGTAGACTCCAAAGCCTATGAACGAGCCAATCAGAAATTTTATAAAGAATACCAGCAGGGAACGCTGGATATTGTCGAATTCTGCGCCTTTTCTTTTGCTTTTCTGGCGAGCCAGGACAGACAGACTCTGAATGCGCTGCACAAGGAATTCATGCAGCAAAAAATCATTCCATTGATGGGCGATAAGTCCAGGGCGCTATTGGACAAACATCGCCGCCGGGGCGATGAATTGCTCATTATCACAGCGACCAATAGTTTTATAACGCGCCCCATCGCCGAAGCTTTTGGCGTTGATCACCTGATTGCGACAGAACCTAAAATTGTTGATGGAAAATTTACCACCGAAATTGATGGTGAGCCCTGCTTCAAGGAAGGCAAGGTGATCCGTCTGAAACAATGGTTAGAAGAACAAAACGCAACCATGCGGGACAGCGTTTTTTATAGCGATTCGCACAATGATCTGCCCTTGCTGGAAATGGCCGACACGCCAGTGGCCGTTGACCCTGATGAAAAACTTGAGGAAATCGCCCTTCAGCGGGACTGGGAAATACTCTCATTGCGATCATAGCGCAGTTACTCTATTATCAGCCTCCCATTAAAATCCATATTTACACGCTTATTTTATGAATTCTGTTACGCGCCAAGACCCGATGAACGTAGAAAGCCTTCAGGAACAAGTCCGCACCGTCGGAAATTTGCTGGGAGAGGTCATTCGCGAACAGGAAGGCGAGGCGCTGCTTGAAAGCGTCGAAACCCTGCGTAAGGGCTATATCAGCCTGCGCCATAAGGATGATGATAAAAAACGTCTGGAATTAATGGCTTTTATTGAGAGCCTGGACAGCGACCAGCTCGCCAAGGTGACGCGCTCTTTCAATATTTTCTATGTGCTCTCCAATATCGTGGAAGAAGACTTTCTGCACCGCGGACGACGCAAACTGTATCAAACCGCTGCAGACAACAAGCTCTGGAAAGGCTCTTTTTTAAGCACCCTCAGCGAACTCAAGGAAGAAGGCCTGAGTGCTGACGAAGTTCAAAAAATCATTAACGAATTGCGCTATACGCCAGTGTTTACTGCTCACCCGACTGAGGCGCGGCGCCGCACCATGATGAAACTGCAACGCCGTATCTTCCTGATCATTGACGATCTGCAAAAAGTAGAACACTCCGAGGAAGAACGCGCCAGCATCATGCGCCACCTGAAAGCGCAAATTCTGCTGTTATGGCGCACCAGCGAAGTCCGCCACAGAAAACCTTCAGTTGAAGACGAAGTGCGTTATGGCCTGTATTATTTCCGCGCCAGCCTGTTTGATTCCATTCCACTTGTTTACCGTTTTTTTGAACGCGCCACCCGCAAGGTTTATGGACAAGGCGCAATCAACATCCCCACCGTACTCAAGTTCGGCTCCTGGATTGGCGGCGACCGCGATGGCAATCCGTTTGTAACGCCTAAAGTCACGCGTAATGCGATTCGTCTGCATATGCAGGAAGCGCTGCGCGAATATAAACGCAGGGTGACAGAATTACGCAGCATTCTGACCCATGACCTTGAATTCATCACACCCAGCAAACCTTTCCTGGAATCTCTGAAAAGCGATGAAAAAAAGTACCGTAAACTAACCTTCAGAAAGCGCAAGGATTTATTTAAATTTGAGCCTTACCGCCGCAAATTAAACTTTATGCTGTTTCGCATAAAAGAAACGCTCAAATCTGTAGAACACCTGCTTAATGGTAAAAGCATCACAAAATTGAAAAGCGCGTATAATGGCGTTGACGAGTTTTTAAACGACTTATACCTGATTCGCGATTCATTAATTAGCCACAATGACGGGGATGTCGCCAAACGTGAGTTAAAAGACCTGATTCGACTTGCCGAAACCTGCGGTTTTTCATTATATGAACTGGATATTCGCCAGGAATCCACCGTACACACCAACGCGGTAACTGAAATATTCCGGCAATTTGCGCCCGACGAAGATTATTCCGGACTGGATGAAGCAGCCCGCATTAAGCTGCTGGCCGAATTTATCAGTCGCGAACACCTGCCAAAAGCCAACCCTGAATCGCTGTCGGACAGCGCCATCGAAACACTGGAAGTATTTGACGCCATGGTCGAAATGCGTGCGGAAACTGGCGATGAAATTTTCGGCACCTATGTAATTTCAATGACGCATACCGCCAGCCACGTCATGGAAGTGATGTTTCTGGCGCGTCTGGCCGGGCTGCTAAGCGTACACAAAAATGGCAAAGTCTTTTGCAATATCAAAATTTCGCCGCTATTTGAAACCATTGAAGACCTGCAACACATCGTCAAAGTGCTCAGTAATCTATTTGAAAATCAGACCTACATGTCGCTCCTGGAAGCATCCGGCAATTTACAGGAAGTGATGCTGGGGTATTCCGACTCATGCAAGGATGGCGGCATACTGGCGTCACAATGGAACCTGTATAATGCGCAAAAACAGGTTATTCAACTAACCGATAAATACGGTGTGAAATGTCGATTGTTCCACGGTCGCGGCGGTACTATCGGACGCGGCGGCGGCCCTACCCACGAGGCTATTCTGTCACAGCCGCCCGACACCGTGCAGGGTCAAATCAAATTCACCGAACAGGGCGAAGTGCTTTCCAATAAATACAGCAACACGGAAACCGCTACCTATGAACTTGGCGTCGGCGTAACCGGCCTGCTCAAAGCCAGCAAATCCATCGTCAAAAAACAGGGGCAATACAGCAAGACGTATCATGACGCCATGAACAAACTGGCGCGAGAAGGCGAAAACGTTTATCGCGAACTGACCGATCACACCGCAGGTTTTCTGGATTATTTTTATGAAAACACGCCAGTCACCGAAATCGGCCAGCTCAATATCGGCTCCAGGCCCTCGCATCGCAAGGCGGATCGCTCCAAAGGCTCAATCCGCGCCATCCCCTGGGTATTTGGCTGGGCGCAGGCGCGCCACACTCTGCCCGCCTGGTTTGGCATCGGCAGCGCGCTCGAAGCTATTCGCACGGAACAAGCCGATGGCGAAAAAATACTCGCCGAGATGTACCAGCAGTGGCCGTTCTTCCGCGCCTTGCTGAGTAATGTGCAAATGGCGCTCTTCAAGGCGCAAATGGACATCGCCAAAGAATACGCCAGTCTCTGGAAAGATCACGAGCGCTCCATGCAAATCTACCAGATGATCGCCAATGAATACTACCGCACGGTACGCGAAGTATTGTCCGTCGCCAAACTGGATGCCTTGATGGATGAAACGCCGTTGCTACAGTATTCGCTAAGACGCCGCGAGCCTTATCTCGATCCGCTTAATCATATTCAGATTACCCTGCTGCGCCGGCATCGCGAACACCTCGCCATCAGTGGCGAAAACGATTCGCCCTGGCTGGAAAGCCTGCTGCTTACAATCAATGCGATTGCAGCGGGAATGCGCAATACGGGTTAAGACTGATTTTTTGCAAAAACCATAACCTGGCGGTTTTCTTATCTGCAAGCGTTCTTGAAAGTCTGCGATATTCCTTCCGATGCGTAGCGTTTTACAATCAGGATTTTTCCCATAAAGATAATAATTCCTGCGTCGCAACTTCATAATCCTCCGCATCAGTTATCGCGGAAATCATCGCAACCGAGCCAACGCCGGTTTGTTTAAGCGCCCTGGCGCGCTCCAGATCAATACCGCCAATGGCCACCAGCGGATAGGCGTCTCCCAGTAACCCAACCCAGTGTTTAACCGCATCAACGCCCTGTGGAATCCAGGGCATGTCCTTGCTGGTAGTGGCGAAAATCGGTCCCAATGCAAGATAACTGGGTTTGATGGCATGGGCGCGCGCCACCTCGGCCCAGCTATGCGTAGAAAGACCCAGACGGCAACCTGACTCGCTGATAGCCCGCAAGTCATCCATACTCAGCGCATACAGATCTTCTTGCCCCAGATGAACGCCATAGGCATTATGTTTGAGCGCCAGACGCCAGTAATCATTGATGAACAGACGCACTGGATAGTCTTTACAAAATTTAATCGCTTCAAGAATGCTTTGCTCAACCTCATTCTCCGCTTTATCCTTAATGCGCAACTGGATGGTTTCAACGCCAAGCGGAACCAGTTTTTTAATCCACTCAACTGAATCCACCACGGGATAAACGCCCAGGCGTTTGCTCTCGCAGGATGCAAATTGCAGCGGTTTTAGACCAAGTTCCTGTTCCTTTAGCAACAATTCAGGGAGATGCTGCAGCGTAAAATTATCGCCTGAATAAGCCTTGGTAAAATGGAAAACAAACTGTTGCTGATTGCTGTCTTCAAGCGCATGCTTGATTCCCTGACTGACTAGCGCCCTGGCCTGAACCAACGCATCAACCAGACTGTAGCCCTTCGCCATGAAGGAGGCGATAGCAGTCGCCAGCACACAACCGGTTCCCCTGACCTGTGCGCCGTTCGGCCAGCGCTGGCCCGCCAGATAAAAGGCGCTCGCAGGACTGACAAAGGTATCGATGGATTGATTTTGGGCGCTTTGCTGATGCCCACCCTTGACCAGAACCGCCTTTGCGCCTTTGGCGATTAATTGCTGTGCGGCAGTTTCGATATCGTGCAGCGATTTAATACTCATCCCGGTGAGATCGGACAATTCGTCGATATTGGGCGTAAGCAGGGTAACATACGGCAATAACCTGGAAAGCAATTGACGCTTTCCAGCATAATTGAGTAATTTACCGCCTGAGCTTGCCGTCAGCACCGGATCCAGAATCACTGGAATATCTGCGGGCTGTTTTGATAGAAAATGCGCCAGCGCCTTGACAGCGCCCTCATTGCCCAGCATGCCGATCTTGATGGCTGCAAAAGGCTCATTGCCAACTGATTCAAACTGCGCCTTGATCTGCGCATAGGGCAATACGCCATCGCTGTGTACGGCGCTACTGTTCTGCGCAGTCACTGCAGTCACGACACTGGCGGACATTAACTCAAGGGTGTTTATTACTTTCCAGTCGACCTGCAAACCGGCGCCGCTTGGGTCGGTTCCGCCAATAAGTAGGACTTTATTCATGGTTAACTATTCGTTTGGGAATCAGTTCTGATGCCAGAACGGCGCGCCTACTGTAGGCGTGCTGGGCTTGGCGGATTCGCGCGCCGGCATGATGCCGCTTTCATAGGCAATGCGCCCAGCGCGAATGGCATTGGAAAATGCTTCGGCCATCGTAGCCGGATCGACTGCTTCGGCCACGGCGGTATTAAGCAACACGCCATCATAACCAAGCTCCATCGCCTGACAGGCATCCGAGGGTTTGCCGATACCAGCGTCCACTAGCAGTTTTACATCCGGCAGACGCTCGCGGATCATGCTTAGCGCGAAGGGGTTCATCAATCCCTTGCCGGTGCCGATCGGCGACCCCCAGGGCATGATCACCTCACAGCCCAGATCCTGCAGGCGCTGACAAAGCACCAGATCATCGGTGCTATAGGGAAACACCTTGAAGCCATCTTTAATCAGCGCTTCAGCGGCTTCCAGCAGACCGAATGGATCAGGCTGCAGATTATAATCATCGCCGATGACTTCCAGCTTGATCCAGTCGGTCTGGAAAATTTCGCGCGACATCTGCGCAATCGCGATGGCTTCCTGCGGACTATGGCAACCTGCAGTATTAGGCAATAAATGACAGCCCAGGTCCTTGATATAATTCCAGAACTGTTCGCCACCCTTTTTCGCAGGCGACTGACGACGCAGTGACAGTGTAATCACATCCGCGCCAGAAGCCCTGATCGCCCGCTGCATGATTTCAGGAGAAGGATAAAGCGCCGAGCCAATAAAAAACCGGCTTTTTAATTCAGTTCCGTAAACCGTCCATATGTTACTCATCGTATTACCTCATCCGCCGCTTACCGGGCGCAAAACGTCCAGCTGATCATTATCATTCAAGCAGGTTTTCTCCCATTTGTCTTTAGGCACAAAGGTCATATTAAGCGCAACGCCCAGCATGGATTGATCTGCGAGACCAATGGCTTCGATCGCATCCTGCACCGTCGCGCCAGGCTCAAGCGTTTGCTTTTCGTTGTTGATGCTGACCTGAATCATGCTGTTCACTTTCGCTGGAAAATATAAACTGTGGGAAATGCACTGCCGCCTGCTCGCCATCCAGATGCGCGATCACATCGCTGACAAGCGCAGGTGCAAACAGATAACCGTGCCGGTAAAGCCCATTGATGCGCAGCAACTTGTTGTTAATCTCGATACGCGGCTGGTTGCTCATAAAGGTGGGTCGCAGTGCGCTAAGCAATTCAATGATATGCGCCTCGCCAAAGCCCTGATGCAGACTGTAAAGGGCTGACAACAACTCCAGGCCGGAGCGCACCGTCACGGGCGAATCATCATCGCTTTCAATCTGGGTCGCGCCGATGATGTATTCGTGATTGGCGCGCGGCGCGATATACAAGGGAAAACGCGGATGCATCAAACGCACACAATGTTTGATATCAACCTCTGGCGCATGAACCCGTGCCACCTCGCCGCGCACCGAACGAAACCCTTTGAGATCGGCTTTTGCGCCATTACCGCGGCAATCAAAAACCACATCGAAGCTGTTATCAAAGCCCTCAATTCTTCCATTCGTTGAAAATTCATTAACAGGGGTATTTTCAATCCAGTCGATATTGACAGCCTGATTAAAATAATCCGCCAGCGCCGCGTACAAATCGAGGTTGCTGATTGCGCCCTCCCTGGCAAAATAAAGCGCTTTTAAAAAGCCCGCCAGCTGCGGCTCGGCATCGGCTAGCGCCTGTTGATCCAGTAGCTGCATTTTATCGGGTGGAACAAGCGCCTGCGCCTTGATCTGGAAACGCCGCCACACCGGGTCATCCTGCGGATGAGAAACGACCAGCGTACCATTCTGTTGAAAGGCGATGTGATGTCCCGTAACCGTCTGCAACCCAGGTAGCCAGTCGTTCCACAAATCCATCGAGCGCTCACCGATTTCCTGTGTTATGGCTTCGGTTCCAACTGCCTCGGTATAAGGCGCAACCATCGCCGCCGCCACCAGCCCCGTGCCAAAATGATCGCGCCCAAACTGATCCACCAAGGTGATATGACAATCTGACTGGTAATGCTCATTAAGACGCCACGCCAGCAAACGACCCAGCAACCCAGCGCCAATAATCGCTATATTTTTCATGCTCTTACGGGTTAATTTTAAACCTTGTTGTAGTCTGGCTTATAAATTTCACTTCCCTGTTTGACAAACTCGATTGCCTTCTCTTCCATGGCCGCTTCAATATCCTTCTGTTTGGCGTATTCACTA
>JANTHA010000087.1 GCA_024762625.1 Thiotrichaceae bacterium | reverse complement strand
ATGCCTTGATGTACTCTTTTTCCGGAATGCCGCCCGATTGTTTGCCCGGTGCCTGGTGAGAATTAAAATCACAATATGGGCATTTTTGCACACACCAGGGGATGTGAATATAGAGGCTGAGCGGGATGATGGTCATTTGTTATTGCTTATTAATGACAGGCAGATTGCTAAGCGCAACATAATCGGCAACGCTGATGTTTTCCGGACGCAGTCCGGGGTCAATGCCAATGCTTTCAATCTGATCGCTGGTAAGCATTCTTTTTAACGTGTTGCGTAGCGTTTTACGTCGCGTGGAAAACGCCTGAGCAACCAGTCTGGCGAAGTGCTGTTCGTCTTGCGCTTGATGAGGCAATGCTTTCCAGGGCGTCAGGCGGAGAATGGCAGAATCAACCCTGGGTGGTGGATTGAATGCGCCGGGCGGTACAAAAAACAAATAGTCTGTGTCGCAATAATATTGCACCATGATGGAGAGACGTCCATACGCTTTATTATTAGGCGATGCGGTTATGCGCTGCACCACTTCGTTTTGCAGCATGAAGTGCATATCCTTGATGATTGCGGCGGATTCAAGTAGATGAAAAATCAACGGCGTGGAAATATTGTAAGGCAGGTTGCCGACGATGCGCAGTGGCTTGTCTGGGGTCGCCAGTGAAGTAAAATCCAGCTTGAGCGCGTCGCCCTCATGGATGGTTAAATTATTGATGTTTCTGTGTTTGATTTTATTGTGTAAGCGGGCGATTACATCACGGTCAATTTCTACAATGTCCAGCGCGTCGATTCTATCAAGCAAAGGGAAAGTGAGCGCTCCGAGTCCGGGGCCAATTTCAATAAATTGTTCGTTTGGCCTGGGGTTTATTTCTCCCAGCATACGTTCGATAACCGATTGATCATGCAAAAAATGCTGGCCAAAGCGTTTTTTTGTACGGTAGTTTGACATTAGCGCTTCCAGAAAATACCCCAAAGTATTGGGACATCTTAACCTGTTTAAAGAGCAGGTTTCCAGGAGGCCTTGAACCTAAATTCCTCAGTTGAATGCTATGAAGACAAATAAGCTTATGATTTCTCTTGTAAATAGCACCTTTATCAGCTTCACATCATAGGATGAAGTCGCTTCAGGCTTGATTGCACAACTGTGATGGAGCATGCCTGCGTTGCAACTGCTTGAAAGGGAATCACCATTCCGCGCAGTTACGCCTTGACCTGCACCACCACAGCCGCACACTCAAGCCTGCTCAACTAAGGATTTTAGGTTGAATATTTCCATGAGGAGTAGAAGAGGAGTACAGAATTAGCATCGTTTGCCGCTGAGCTGATGGAGTCTAACAGTCAATGTCATGTTAGATTCCTCATCCCGGCGGCAAACTAGTCAGCCTGTTCGGTCCCTATTTAATAATTTTCAATTCAACTCTGCGGTTTGTTGCGCGACCTTGTCTGGTGTTGTTAGTTGTAATGGGCTGTTTTTCTCCATAGCCCTTGGCAACCAGATTTTCGGGTTTGACGCCTTTTCTGATCAGATAAATCATTACGGTATTAGCGCGTCGTTGCGACAGGTTTTTATTGATGGCGGCCAGACCCTGGTTATCGGTATGCCCAGCAATTTCGATTTTTAAATCAGGGTGTTTCTTCAATGTCTCTGCAGCGGCGTCGAGAATGGGTAGTGAGCTGCTGGTCAGTTTCGCCGAGCCTAATTTGAAGTTGACGCCTTTCAAATTAATCGTTGCAGCGGAGGAGCATCCAAATTCATTAACGCTCTCACCGGCTTTTGTCGCAGGGCACAGATCGCTTGCGTCCGCCACGCCATCATTGTCTGAATCCTTCGCTTTAGGGCAGCCTACTTCGTTGACGTGGCTTCCCACGGGAGATGAAGGACATTTGTCTTCACTGTCCGGCACGCCATCGTTATCGGCATCCGCCAGACAACCTGATGCGTCTACACGCGTTCCTTCCGGCGTAAAGGGACATTTGTCTGATTTGTCAGGCACGCCGTCTTTGTCCTTGTCTGTGGTTGCGGCGGCCAGTTTGGCGGATAGCGCCTGTTTGGAAGAAGCGAGCGTCTGCACTTTGTTTTTGAGTTGTTCAAGCTCGGCGGCGTTTGTCATCAGGGCGGTTATTTTCTGGGCCTGGGAATCGGATTTGTTTCGCAAACCCTCCAGTTCAGCTTTTAACGAGGCGATGGTTTGCGCCGCATTGTTTTTTTCTTTGCTGGCTTGTTGCACCAGATTTTCGCTATTGGTTTGGCAGCTAGACAGTTCGCTTTGCATTTTTTTATGCTCAGCGACTTTTTCCTTGAGCGCGTCGTTTTCTTTCTGGCGCGCCTGATAGGCCTGTTGCAATGCGACTAGCTGGGACGAAGACTTTTTCAGTCCTGCGATGGTTTGCTCTTTTTTGGCGGCGTTTTGTTTGTATTGTTCGTATTCGGTTTTTAACGCAGCGAGTTGCGATTCTAACGCCTGTTTGCTCGCTTTTAAGTCGGCGAGTTGCTCCTGCAACGACTGGTTTTCGGATTTTAGAGTTGCATAGGCCTGCTTGACGGCGTCGAGTTGAGACGAATTTTGTTGTAGCGCCTGTTGCTTTTTCTCATTGTCGCTTAAGGCTGATTTGAGACTGCCGAGTTCGGATTTGAGTTCTTCATTGGCGGCTTCCAGTTCTCTTAATTGTTGTTTCAATCTCTGGTTTTCAGATTCTTTAGCGTTAAACGCCTGCTTTATGGAATCCAGTTGAGAAGCGTTTTGTTTCATCGTCAGCAATTGCTGCGCTTTGCCGGATGTTTCAGTTTCAAGTCTGGCTAATTGAGATTTAAGCTTGTTATTGCTGGCTTGCAACTCAGCCAACTGTTTTTTCAGGGTTTGATTTTCACGTGTGCTGGCTTCATGCTGCTGTTTCAAGGCGTTGAGTTGCGATGTTATTTGATTCAGCGCCAAGGAATATTCCTTGATTTTACTGGAAGACTCCTGGATAAGTGCATTGAGTTTATCTTGTAGCTTGTTTTTTGCAGAGGTTTCGGTTTTAAGCGCATTTTTTAGTTGTAAGATTTGCTCCTGAAATCCTTTGTTTGAGTCAGACAGATTGGACAATTGTTGTTTGAATGCGGCGAGTTCCTGGTTTGTTTTTCCAAGAGCCATTAATTTTTTCGCCTGGATGCCGGATGTTTCAGTTGCGGCGATAAGGCGACTGTTTAGTTCTTCAAGTTTCTTTTTTAAAGCGGCGTTTTCTTTTTCTTTTAATGAAATCATAGCCTGGGAAGTTTTTTCCAGCTTGATTAGTTTTTGTTACAATGCCTCGGTATTTGCCGTGGCGCCAGTCGCATTTTTTGTTAATTCTTCCAGAGAAGCAACGCTATCCTGTAACTGGTTCTGGGTTTCATCCAGCATTTGAGTCAGTTCCTGGATTCTTTGCTGCGCTGATGCGAGTTCGGCTTTATTTGCGTCATTTGAGTCGTTCGTCTGATTATCACAGGCGCTTGTAATCACGGGTGATGGCGCAACAGGAGCAGGGGGGACATCGTAAACAGGGACGGGCGGCGGGGTAACGAGTGGAGGAGGCAAAGGCAAATTGTTTGGCGCCGGCATGGGGATGAAATCTGCATTGTTATTCATGGGCGCGAACGGAATAGGCGGCGCTGGCGGCATCATCAGTCCGGCATTCATGGGCGGAGCCAGAGGCATCGGCGCTCCATATACTGGTGCGAATGACGGGTCAAAGGGAACGGGCACGCATTCCCCCCAAGTGATGGGAGGAAGGCCATTCAATAGCGGCCCCGCAACCGGTGCGGGAAGCGGCGCAGGCGCCTGAGGCGTTTGCATTCTGGAATTATCATGGATCCAGGGGTTGCCAGTCGCGCTTTCTGCATTTTCTGCATATAAGGGTTGCGCAGTCATTGAGAATAAACCACAGGCAAGCAGTACGTTGATGGAAATCTGCAAGCGATGCTTGTTCAGAAATGGTTGCATTGAAGATTTGATCATGGCGATCTCCAGAAGGTTATTTCCCGCCAAACGACATATCGCGTCGCGCAGCGGCAATGGTAATCGTAAAACCGGCAATGACATCAATGAATGACATAACGGTTAGAAATAAAAAAACAGAGTTGCTTTTATCGCCAATTGTCCATGGAAAAATCATCCAGGAAACTAGAAAAGCGACAAAAACGATCGTTGACAGGGTATGGTCAACGATCGAAATACTGGTGGTGCGAGTTGATTTGAAAATCTCAATATAAAGCGTAATCAAACCGCTTAGCACGACTAGATCTCCCCAGGTCGGTTTCCAGAAAGCGCCCGAAGGTAACTTTATGTAAAAGAGCACATCATTGAGCTTATCGGGAAAATAATTCAAATGATGCATTCCCCAAAAACCAGCCAGAAGGAATGAAAATAATGGTATGAATTTTAAAACAAACATGGCGATTACCAGCTGCAGAAAAAATCATTTTAATCGTTGCTGGAAATAAGAACAATTACTCATTATCAAATAATAAATTCATGATTAAGGCTGAGTATAACCGAACGAAACTCACAAAGTCTTCGATGCGGTTAAAAATTGGTCAGGCGTGAAAGAAAAGTTGTTCATTCTGTTTATAAATTAATCAAGCTCCTGGAAATGGCCGGAACTTTGCTAAATTTTGCTGAATAAAGTTGCGGTATAAATTCGCGGAGGAATGGCATCAATTGTATGAAAGCGCTGATTAGAGGCAATTCCTCAGTTCTCTCTCCCGATAGATAATTTAAACATGCTGTTTCGGCCTGGTTGCGTTTGCGTGATCGCGCCGTTCAATTAACTATTTTAACTATCAAATTATATTAAAAGAGAAATAAATCATGGCGCATAATCATTCAAAATCCTATCAGTGGGCATATTTGCCTCTTTTATTCAGTTCTGCCGCAATTCTTGCAACTCAGGCTTCAGCCGGCCCTGGCCAGCAACATCCTGAGGCGCGTCAGGTAGGAACCGCCAATTATGAATATGTTGGCGGCCGCACCCAGGTTGGCGGTTACATCTCCGATGATGGCGATGTAACGGTAGATATCAACCATGCCTTCCATGAAACAGACAACAGTAGCTCCAGTATCGGGCTTTGGGGTGATATCGATCTGAGGAATGACGATGGCAAAGATGTGCTGGAAGCTGGCGGTGTGCAGCTTAACCATAACTGGGTAGCGCGCGACCGTTATGGAAATGCAAGCCATGTCAACAAGGTTTTCGCCGCTTACGACAGGAATGAAGATGACCACGACAAGGCGACGGTTGGTTATGGTCAGGAGCGCGAGAACCTGTTCTGGGAAGGTCATGCGAGTAAAGGTTTGTCTGACAAAAAACTGACTTCAATCGTTGGCCCGGACGGGAAAAAAGTCTACAGCAAAGCTTATGATTATGGCGTTGGCGGCAGTGTCGGTACTTATTTGAAAGACTCCAATACGCGGGTTCGCGCAGGAATTGATCATGAATGGGGCGATGATGTTGGCGTTGGAGAAGATGACGCCACTAATACGACCTTGTCAGCGGGTATCGAAAAATTCTTCCAGGGTACGCCGCATAGCGTGAGTCTTGATGTGGCTGCGTCGCGCAAGGATGGCGGAACGGAAATCGCTGGAACGGATGACACTGATGTCAGCGCCAGCCTGGGTTATCACTATGATTTTGGCGGGGCAAGCATTTATCAGCCTGATCAGCGTTACCGTCGCGTTCGCGTAGAAGTACCCGGCAAGGGGCGTCCTGCGCGTTATGTTAGAAAACCGGTTTACAAGCGCGTGCCAACTTACAAGCATGTTTCGACTTATGCGAAGAAGACGGTTAAAAAGCCTTACAAGCAACTGGTGAAAAGCACCATGGAGCTGGAAGGTCAGACTTTCTTCAAGCTAAACAGCGCCAAACTGATTCCTTCCGCCAAAGCGCGTTTAAAACAAATCGCAGGCGAGATTCGAAGAAATGGTTATCGCGGCGCGATTCGCATTACCGGAAACACCTGTGGTCTTGGCGATGCGGCGTATGATCAACGATTGTCCGAGCGTCGCGCCAGAGCAGTTCGCAATTTCCTGATCAGGGAAGGGTTTAACCCGAATGATCTGATTGCTCGCGGTCTGGGTAAAGGACATCCGAAATATCCGAATACGCCATCACAAGGTTTCAAGAACCGCCGTGTGGATATTGAATATGTGACCGAAAGCAAGTCTTACAGAACGGCTTATCGCACAGAGCAACAAACCGTTCGCACCGGTACCCGCCGCGTCGTTACAGGCTTTAAAAATGTACCGGCAGGCTACAAGAACGTGATGATTGACAGTGGTTCCGCCGGTGCGCCTCGCGTTATCTGGAGAACTGAAGCGATCAAGACTGCGCCCGCCTGGATCAAGCGCGCGTTACACAATAACATCAAGCATGACCGCAATGTGAACACCTACTTGACAACAGCGGGCAACCCGGCAGCTCCAGTGGGCAATAATAATCCGATTGCGCTTGATGATAGCGCTGCCACGGCCTGTAACGCGCCAGTAACGATTGATGTGCTGGGCAATGACCGTGATCCAGATGCCGGGGATAGCTTGACTATCCAGGATTTTACCGATCCAGCGCATGGTTCGGTAACGCGCGGTGCAAACAATACGCTGATCTATACGCCGGATGGGTCGGCTTGTGGAGAACCGGATAACTTTAGCTACACCGTTACGGATGGAAATGGCGGAACAGCTACTGCGAATGTCATCATAGATGTAGCAGGCGCGCCGGGTCCCGCCAATACCGCGCCCGATGCCGTTGATGATTATGATGAGACCAAACAGGGCGAGTCAGTATCCATTGACGTATTGTCAAACGATAGCGATCCGGAACAGGATAATCTCACCATTACCGATTTTACCCAGCCAGCGCATGGCAGGGTAATTAAAGGAAGTAATGGTCAGTTAGTCTATACGCCTGATAATGGGTTTGCCGGAACGGATTCATTCACCTATACCATTTCAGATGGTAACGGCGGTAGCGATACGGCGACGGTATCCATCAAGGTGACGCCTCTTGAGCCTGTCAATGAAAAGCCGGTAGCAGTGGATGATAATGCAATGGCCTCCTGTAGCGCGATTACCATCGACGTGCTCGACAATGATTCAGACCCCGATGGCGATGCGCTGAAAATTATCAGCCTGGGCAATACTGAACTGGGCGAGGCGGTTATATCCGGCAATACGATTATTTACACGCCAAATAAATCCTGTGGTCCTGGAACCGATAAATTCAGCTACACCATTTCTGATGGCAACGGCCATACCGCTTCGGCCAATGTCAAGGTAACGGTCAAGAGCGTTCCAGGTTGTAATACGGATTGCACGGTAGCAGAAGCTGATGACATCACAACCTATGTTGATGAGCCGGTAATGATCGATGTGCTGGCGAATGACTCCGGTTATGGCCTCCGCATCAGCGATGTCGATGATCCTAAGCACGGTTCCGTCCGGGTTGTTGGCAAGCAGATCAAATACACGCCGGCGCCAGGCTATAGCGGTACAGACAGTTTCTGGTATCAGGTTACTGATCCGACTGGTTACAAGGATTCCGCGTTGATCCTGGTGTATATCGAGAAACAATGCAATGCAGGCTCTAAATGTAACTGATTTATTAAATCTGGATGTAAGCGATCAGGGAAGATCAAACAAGCCGCAGTTTACTGCGGCTTTTTGCTGTCCGGAATTTGGATTTTACTGCTTTCAATCTGTAACCAAGCGAACCCATGCTTTAGCGAATAAATAGGGAACGAAAAGGAACGAACGGGAAACGAAGAGGGGATAAATAAACAGCCTGGAAATAAACGGTATGTTTTTACTGATAAGTCTGCTGATTTGTCGATGTTTACGGATTACAGGACACCGCCGGGATGCGTCCGGACGGCATAATAGCTTTATTAAAAACCTATTATTAATTCTCATGACCGGGATACAGAACAATGACCCAAAAAGGCAAAAACATGAATAAGACTAACGCTTCCAGGAACTGGATATATTTGCCGCTGGTGTTTACATCAGTGACTATTCTGGCAACGCAGGTTGGCGCGGCGCCCACCACCTCTCAACAGTACCAGGAGCCAAGACAAGTTGGCGCGGCAAACTACAACTATGTTGGAGGCCGCACCCAGATTGGCGGCTATATTACTGATGAAGGTGATGTTAGCGCTGATATTAATCATGTTTTTTCTGAAACGGAAAACACAAGCTCCAGTGTAGGCTTATGGGCCGGTTATGATATTGACGATAGCGACGGCATTGATGAAGGCGGCGTACAGTTAAATCATAACTGGGTGTCTCGCGATAAGGCGGGCAACGCCACGCATGTGAACAAGGCTTTTGCTGCGTATG